>CAZDJY010000156.1:0-3091 GCA_964505835.1 uncultured Zetaproteobacteria bacterium
GAATCGATCGCTTCGGCGGCCATCTTTAATCCCTCAGGGATACCCTCCACCTTGCCGACGACCCAGAGGGCCGCTGCGGCATTCAGCAGTACGATATCCCGGCCTGCACCTGATTGCCCGGCAAAGATATGGCGCAGGATGGAGGCGTTGGTGGCGGCATCGTCGCCGCATAATGCTTCGGGCGTGGCGTAGGGCATGCCGAAAGCGGCCGGATCAATCTCGAAAGCCGACAAAGGCTTGCCCGCTTCGACAAGGATTGCATCGGTGACAGCGGTGGTGGTGATTTCATCCAGCCCATCGCGGCCATGTACAACCAGGGCGCGCTTTGTGCCCAGCTGTTGCAGGGCGCCGGCCACAAGTTCGAGCTTGTCGCGGGCGTATACGCCAAGCACCTGATATTCAGCCCCTGCCGGGTTGGTCAGCGGACCGAGAAGATTGAATATCGTACGCACACCCAGTTCGCGGCGTACGGGCCCGGCATGCTTCATCGCCGGATGCAGTTTCTGCGCGAAGAGGAAGCCGATGCCGACCTCATCAATGCAGCGCGCCACCTGTTCGGGTGTCAGATCGAGGTTGACCCCGAGCGCTTCCAGTACATCGGCAGCACCGGATTTGGACGACATGGCGCGATTGCCATGCTTGGCTACGGGAACCCCGCAAGCAGCCACGATCAGCGATACGGCGGTTGAGATATTGAATGTTTTGGCGCCATCGCCGCCCGTACCACAGGTATCGATCAGGCCTGTGGCTTGAGGCGCAATACGTGTGGCAGCAGCACGCATGGCCTTGGCTGCACCGGATACGATCTCGGCTGTTTCGCCGCGGATCGATAGTCCCATCAGAATGGCGGCAATTTGAGATGAGTTGACCTGCCCGGCCATCATTTCACCGAATACCTGCTCGGCCAGTTCCCCGGAAAAAGAGCCGCCGCTTTGCAATAGCTGAATGGCCTGCAGAGAAGCGGAAGGCGTTTCGCTGGTCATGTGCGCACCTCCAGAAAGTTTTTCAACATCCGGTGCCCGTGTTCGGTCAGGATGGATTCGGGATGAAACTGCACGCCGAAGGTTGGATGTGACTTATGCGCCAGCCCCATCAGCTCACCTTCCCCGGTCCATGCCGTACGCTGCAGTATCTCCGGCAAAGGCTCTTCGACAATCAGCGAGTGATAGCGGGTAGCGGTAAAGGGGGAGGGTAGCCCGGCAAACACACCGCTTCCGTCATGCTCAATCGGGCTGGTCTTGCCGTGCATCAGGCGCGGTGCACGGATGACTTTGCCGCCAAAAGCTTCGGCAATGGATTGATGGCCAAGGCAAACACCGAGAATCGGAATCTTTCCGGAAAATCGTTTGATCAGCTCAACCGAGATGCCTGCCTCATGCGGCGTGCATGGGCCGGGCGAGATGAGGATGTGATCAGGCTGCATACTGGCGATTTCATCCAGCGTAATCCGGTCGTTGCGGTGCACCTCGGGATGCTCGCCCAACTCGCCCAGATACTGGACCAGATTGAAGGTGAAGGAATCGTAGTTATCAATGACCAGCATCATGGCTTGCTGCTCTCCTGTGGCTGGTTTTGCGCCAGCGCAACCGCCCGGAACATGGCTGTGGCCTTGTTGACACATTCCTGATGCTCATTGGCAGGCACCGAATCGGCGACAATGCCGGCACCGGCCTGAACATGCACTTCTCCATCCTGAATCACTGCCGTGCGAATGGCGATGCAGGTGTCCATATGCTGGCCGCCAAAGGCGATATAGCCGACGATACCGGCATAGGGGCCGCGGCTGAGTGGTTCGAGTTCATCGATGATCTGCATGGCGCGAATCTTCGGTGCGCCCGAAACGGTGCCCGCCGGGAAGGTGGCAGCCAGCAGATCAAGGCAATCGACATCATCACGCAAGTCACCCTGCACTTCCGAAACAATATGCATGACATGCGAATAGCGTTCGACAAGCATTGAATCGGTGACTTCTACGCTGCCGTATTTGCAGACCCGGCCGAGATCGTTACGCCCGAGATCAACGAGCATCACATGCTCGGCCAACTCCTTCTCGTCGGACAAAAGATCCTTCTCCAGAGCCAAATCCTCGGCCTCATTCTTTCCGCGTGGCCGGGTGCCGGCAATCGGCCGTACAATGGCGCGGCGCTTTTCCTGCCGCACCAGAATCTCGGGCGATGAACCGACCAGTGTCGTGCCGGCGATATCCACGTAAAAAAGATAGGGCGATGGATTGATATGGCGCACGGCACGGTAGATGCTGAGCGGGTCGCAATCGAGCGGCGAGGAAAAACGCTGCGACAACACCACCTGAAAGATGTCTCCGGCCAGGATATATTCCTTGGCTTTCTCGACCATGGCCTGATAAGTCTGCGGCTGCATTTGCGCCGTGGGCTTTGCATGCTTGTCAGCTGTAGTCAGATGCATGGGCGGCAGGGTTCTGCCTGTGAGGCGTTGCTCGATCTTGTCCAGTTCGCTGTTTGCAACGGCTGCGTCGGTGCCGCGCACGCATAGGGTCATGGTGCCTCGAAGGGCATCGAAAACGACAAAGCGGTCGATCAGTAAGATGCCTGCGGCAACGGTGTCGGCGGTATCGTCGGCATGGCGACTGGCAAAGGGCTCGAAGCGGCGCACCATCTCATAGGACAGGAATCCCACAGCGCCGCCGGTGAACGGTAGATCATCGGCCTTGCATGCCTCGGCGCTGATGACCTCGCTTTTTAACCAGCTGAGGATATCACCCTGTCGGGTTTCGCTAACGCCGTCCCTGGGGTGAATCTCAAGGCTGCCGTTCCGATCAAGCACCACGCATGAAGGCTCAAAGCCGATAATGCTGTAGCGCCCCCAGTGCTCGCCGCCTTCGGCGCTTTCAAACAGGAAATGGTTCCGCGCACCCTTCAGACGGGCGAAGATGGATAGCGGCGTTTCGCAGTCGGCGGATAATTCGCGCCGGAAAAGAACGGGCTCAGACATGCGATGCCAAGCGATGTGTTGACAGCTCGAAAAACGCATGGCTAAATGCGGCGCCTCTGACGAGTTCGGGGCCATAGCTCAGCTGGGAGAGCGCTTGCATGGCATGCAAGAGGTCGGCGGT
>CAZDJY010000157.1:0-3086 GCA_964505835.1 uncultured Zetaproteobacteria bacterium
ATTCTCCTTCATTTCGGCGAGCTGGCGCTTAAGGGCAAGAATCGGGGTCAGTTTGAAAAAAGGCTGGCTACCAATATCAAGCGTTTGCTGCGTCCTGTTTCATTGCGGCGCGACTTTGGCCGCATGTTGCTGGAATTTGAGGAGGTCGATGAGGCGCTGCTCGAGTATCTGGCGCTGATCCCCGGGGTACGCAACTTTTCACTTGTCCATCAGGCTGAATTGAATCTTGAGGCTATTCAGCAGGTTGCTGCCCAAGCGGTTCGCCAGGCATATGGAGACGAGAATGGCAGCGTGGCCGGCAGACCGTTCAGGGTGTCTGCCCGGCGTGGGGATAAATCGTTTGCATTGACCACCCCTGAGCTGAATTTTGAGGTCGGCGGTTATTTAAAAACCAAGCTCGGGCTGACCGTGAATCTCGATGCGCCGGAAATCACCGTGCATGTCGAAGTCACCCGGGAAGGTGTATATATTTATACCGATCGGCGCCAGGGCATCGGCGGCCTGCCGGTCGGCTCATCAGGCAAGGGCGTGGTACTGTTTTCCGGCGGCATCGATTCGCCGGTGGCTGCCTTCACAATGATGAAGCGCGGCATGGAAGTGGTGCTGGTGCATCTGTACAACAGCAGCATTAACCGTGATTTTGCCAAGATCAAGGATCTGGCCAGGCAGTTGTCCCGCTATCAGGGTTATACGCGGTTGTATCTGATCGATCTGGAAGAATTCCAGCGCCATGCCATTGCCGAGGTGCCGGCCGATTACCGCATGATTATCTACAAGCGCCAGATGATCCGCACAGCCGGCCTGATCGCTGCCGAAGAGAATGCCAAGGCGCTGGTGACGGGCGATTCGCTTGGTCAGGTCGCCAGTCAGACGCTGGATAATATCAATGCCATTTACGATGCCAGTCCGTTGCCGCTGTTGCCGCCGCTGATCGGCATGGACAAGGAAGAGATCATCGCCATCGGTCGCCGCATCGGCACCTATGAGATTTCCATCGAAGAGTATTGCGATATCTGTTCGTTCCTGATCGCCAAGCATCCGCAGACGCACGGTAAACGCTCGGAAGTGGCGAAGCTGGAATCTCGCCTGCCGCTGGAAGGGCTTGATTGCACGACGCGCATGCACGTGTTCATCGGTGGCACCGAGAAGCCCGATCTGGCTGCCTGAAAGGGATATTTACCGCAGCAGCGCAGCGTGGCTTCTCTCGCTTTGCGATTCACCTTCAGCACACAAAGTAAGGTCTGACTTTGGTTGATTGCGCAGCTCCAAGCTGCCGGTTGACAGCGGTTCTTCCATTCCCACTATTGGCACTCCTTCGCGGGGAGTGCTAAAAACTTTCCGCCAGGGGGTTGAACCGGCTCAGGCCGGCACCTATATAACAGTTCTCAATACTAGTATCCAAGGAGTAGTAACATGACTACAAAGGTTCGTCCTTTACATGATCGTGTCATCGTCCGCCGTCTGGACGAGGAAGAAAAATCCGCCGGAGGCATCATTATTCCGGATTCCGCCAAGGAAAAACCGATTCAGGGCAAAGTGATTGCTGCTGGCAAGGGCAAGATCCTTGAAAATGGCGATGTGCGTCCGCTGGACGTCAAGCCTAACGATACCGTCATCTTTTCGACCTATGCCGGTACCGAAATCAAGCTCGATGGCGAGACCTTCCTGATGATGCGCGAGGATGACATTCTCGGCGTGATCGAAGGCTGATCGGCCCTCATACCTGATATGGCCGCAGCACATGCAGCGGCAAAAGATAGAAACGATAAGATAATCAAAGGAGATTAAGAATGGCTGCAAAAGACATTCAATTTGGCGAAGAAGCACGCGCCAAGATGATGACCGGCGTCAACAAGCTGGCCGACGCTGTAAAAGTAACCCTGGGCCCCAAGGGCCGCAATGTGGTGCTGGATAAATCATGGGGCGCACCGAACATCACCAAGGATGGCGTGTCCGTTGCCAAGGAAATCGAATTGGACGACAAATTCGAGAATATGGGCGCCCAGATGGTCAAGGAAGTGGCTTCCAAGACCGCTGATGTGGCCGGTGATGGTACGACAACGGCGACCGTTCTGGCTCAGTCCATTGCCAAAGAAGGCATCAAGGCAGTTGCTGCCGGCATGAATCCGATGGATCTCAAGCGCGGCATCGACCAGGCAGTTTCCAGCGTTGTGGAAGAGCTCAGCAAGCTGTCCAAGGAAGTACAGAATAAGGAAGAAATCGCACAGGTGGGCACCATTTCCGCCAACGGCGATTCCGAGATCGGCGATATCATTTCCGAAGCTATGGAAAAGGTCGGCAAGGAAGGCGTCATCACCGTGGAAGAGGCCAAAGGCCTGGAAACCGAACTGGACGTCGTTGAAGGCATGCAGTTCGACCGCGGTTATCTGTCACCTTACTTTGTGACCGATACCGATCGCATGGAAGCAAATATCGAAAGCCCGTACATCCTGTTGTTCGAAAAGAAGATCTCCAATATGCGTGATCTGCTGCCTGTACTGGAAAACGTTGCCCGCTCCGGCAAACCGCTGCTGATTATTGCTGAAGATATCGAAGGCGAAGCTCTGGCAACGCTGGTGGTCAACAAAGTTCGCGGCGTGGTCAACGTGGCGGCAGTCAAGGCGCCTGGTTTCGGCGATCGTCGCAAGGCGATGCTGGAAGACATGGCCATCCTGACCGGCGGCAAGGTGATTTCCGAAGAACTCGGCCTGAAGCTTGAGAATGTAACCCTGGAAGACCTGGGTACTGCGGCCAACGTCAAGATTACCAAGGACGCAACCACGATCGTCGACGGTGCCGGCGACAAGGGCGCTATCGAAGGCCGTGTTTCCCAGATCCGCAAGCAGATCGAAGAGACCACCTCCGATTACGACAAGGAGAAGCTGCAGGAACGTCTGGCCAAATTGGCTGGCGGTGTGGCAGTCATCAAGGTCGGTGCAGCCACTGAAGTCGCGATGAAAGAGAAGAAGGACCGTGTGGATGATGCGCTGCATGCAACCCGCGCTGCCGTTGAAGAAGGCATCGTATCGGGTGGCGGCGTAGCACTGATTCGCGCTCGTTCAGCCCTTGCTGGCCTGAGCGGCGTC
>CAZDJY010000158.1:0-3074 GCA_964505835.1 uncultured Zetaproteobacteria bacterium
GCGCCTATAGCTCAGTTGGTAGAGTAGCGGACTTTTAATCCGTGGGCCCCAGGTTCGAGTCCTGGTGGGCGCACCATTAAGCTGAAAGCATCAGCAGAAAGCACCTGTGGCAACGCAGGTGCTTTTTTGTTGCTTATTTCCCACCCGTGATCGACTGGTTGAGCATGGCCTCTTTTTCATCCTTGGGCATCTTCTTGATCGCCGCTTCCAGTTTGAGCGCATCGGCATGGCCGCCGACGTGTTTTTGGAAAACAAGCTTTAGCGGCCCCTTACCGCGCAGATATTTTGCCCCTTTGCCAGCTATATGTTCTCTGAAACGGCGTTCTACATCCGTGCTGATGCCCGTGTATAAATGCCCTGCTGCCGTACGGATGAGATAGACGAACCATGTTTGTTTGCTCATCGGTTTGTCTGACTCATGCGGCGCATCAGCATCAGCAGCTCTTCAGGGTCTTTGCACCGGCATGGGATTCCACGCCTGACAAGCAGTTGCATGACGGCCTGATCGATCGATATCTGCTCATCCTGGCGATTGACGTAACGCCATGCCTTTAGTCCGTCGAACCAGTTGAAAAAACGGGCCGTAAAAGTCTTGGCATTGGCAGTATGCTGGCGCATTCCTTCAACGGCAGAGTCAATGCCAGCCTGCTCAAGAAAGCCGGCCAGCTCAGTTGGCATGTCTTTCAGCCACGCTTTGGTCGGGGTAGTAAACAAATACGGTAATGCATCCCGCATCTGTTTCAAATCCTCGAACAGCTTCGGATCAGCCACCTTCCAGACGTCTTCGTTGCCATGATAAAAATCGCTGACGGCCTGACCTGTGCCGAATGGCGTGCGTGACGACATGCGAGCTGACGGGTACACACAGACCTCAGGGATGTAGCCAAGCATCCGTTCTCGCGCCAGTTTGTGCAGGAAATAAAAATCCTCGCCCGCCTTGCGTTTGTTCATGCCGTGGTGGCGGGCGTAGGCATTGGCGCGTACCGCAAAGCAGGAGCCTATCGAAGTGAAGGCATAGGGGAGTCCCGCGTGCTGCCAGCCAAGCTCCACATAGCGCAGGAACAGCTCATAGTTGATGATCGCGGCCCGATGTCGGGTATCCGAGACGTCATCCAGTCGATGAGCAAAGGGCAGGGTGGCAGCATGCATGTTCGCTTGCCGGTCAAATGCCGACTTAATGCCGGCTATGTAATGCTTTGATACCCGGCAATCGGCATCCAGTGAAATGATGATGCCAGCAGGTTTGTCGATGCAGGTAAACCGACGCATGGCCTCATCCATGCCGGTTTTTCGCGCCATACCAACCCCGGCATCCCTGGATGGCAAATCGAAGGATCTGATTGCATGCACCTGAAAATTGGGGTCAGTGTGGTCGGCGCGCCAATGTTTAATGGTTTTCAAGGTTTCTTCGTTGGCGGTTTTAATGGTATCTGGTGCATTGTCCGCATGATTGATAACGATCAGGATTTCCACAGCTGTGTCTGGCAGGATTTGACCGTGTAGTTGCCCGATTAACATCGGCAGTTCCGTTTCGTTCAGGCAGGGGATCACGATGCATAAGGAAAGATCCGGGCTTGGCGCTGCAGCAATCAAAGGCCGCAGTTTTTGCAGTTGCAGATAACGATTCAAATGACGCATACAGGGAGTACAACATGGCAAAGAAATCGGTGGATTTGAAGTGTGCAACGCCCGGGGCATGGGTGGATGCCGTGTTGGCTGACTTTCCGCGTTTCCTTGCCGATCACGCCAACTGTGAGCGCAAGGCAAGCTCCACGGCCATGAGTATGGTCGTCCGCTTCCATGATCGTCATGAGATTATTCCGACCCTGATTGATCTTGCCATTGAGGAGCTTGAACATTTCCGCACATGCTATCGTCTGATGCAGGCCAGGGATATTCCTCTGCTGGCGGACAGTCCCGATCCGTATATCAAGGCGCTACTGAAACTGCAGCGTCATGGCCGCGATGAGCATTTTCTGGATCTGCTGCTCATTGCCTCCATTGTTGAAACGCGGGGAGGCGAGCGATTTCACCTGATCAGCGAGGCCAGCGAGGATGAGGAGATCGCCGGGTTTTATAAATCACTGTGGGCCTGCGAAGCCCGCCATGCTCATGTCTATGCCGATATGGCCCTGAAATATTTCGATGCCGATCATGTTTATGCACGGCTGGATGAGTTGGCCGTGGCGGAGGCGGATATCGTGCGCCGCTTGCCGATTCGTCCTGCGCTGTACTGAGGGTGATTCAGCAGGCTTTGATTGAAGCTGCTATACTGACATGAGCTGGTTTATTGATATCGGAGGTCTGTGATGAAAAAAGTGATGATAGGATTGTTTGCCGTAGTAATCGTGATTGCCGGAGGGTTGATTTATGTGTGGTCGTCACTGGATAGTATCGTCAAGGAAGCTATCCAGACCTATGGTTCTGAAGCTACCAAAACCGAGGTTAGTGTCGCCAGCGTCAAGATTAAGCTGGAATCAGGCGAGGGCACGATAGCGGGGCTTAATGTCGGGAATCCGAAAGGCTTCAGCGATCCGAACATCTTTCAGTTGGGTGAGATCAGCACCAGGATCGACACCGCCAGCATTACCAAAAATCCGGTGATTATTGATGAGCTGATCATCAAAGACCCGGCCGTATTTTATGAAATCAACAAGGCAGGCTCCTCGAATGTAGATGCCCTGAAAAAGAATCTGGGTCTTTCATCGGGCGAGCAAAGCGCTGGCGCAAAAGAGAAGGGCGGTGAAGCGAAGAAGATGATCATTAAAAAACTGGTCGTCGAAGGTGGCAAGGCCAAGGTGTTGATCGCGGCTCTCGGCGGCAAGGAGAAGAGCGTGAGCTTACCTGCCATTCGCCTGACCGATGTCGGTAAGAAGAGCGGTGGGGCAACGGCGCTTGAAGTTGCCCAGATCCTCTCCAATGCGATGCTGAAGAATGTCAAAGGTTCCGTGGCTCGCATGGGTGTAAATCAGTATCTGGGCAAATCCGCGGATGCTTTCAAGAAAGGGGCGTTAGGCAAGGTCGGTGGTGCCGCCAATGGAACTCCGGCAGACATGGGTGGCGCATTGAAAGGG
>CAZDJY010000159.1:0-3060 GCA_964505835.1 uncultured Zetaproteobacteria bacterium
TATGACGGCTCGATGATCCTGAACGAGGTGGGCTTCGTCGATGGCAGCAAGATCAGGCGGATCCGGGTCGAGTGGTCATGGGGCTCGATATTGTCGGGTGAGATGCACCTGAAGTTATTGAAGGTGAGTACTGCTCAGATGGGTGCTGATTTTTTTAAGCGCCTTGCTGCCCTGCAAAACAGTCAGCCAGCCGAACATGCCAGCGAACCCCTGGTTGATTTGCCCGGTGTGATTGAGTTGCTCGAGATACGAAATTCGGAATTGCTTTTACAGGATGGGCAGCGCTCGGCCAAACTCGGAATACCCTGGCTACGTATTGAACAGCAGGGGGGGCTGAAAGCTCCCGAATGGCTGGTGCATGGCCGCCTGAAGGCTTCCCTGGATGAAGGGGAACGGCATATCGATCTGGCTGAGCTGGATCTGGCCGGAAAGTTTGCTGCAGTGCTGGCGAAGATGCGGCTGAACTATGCCGGAAAGCTTAGTGTCGATGGACTGATGCTTAAAGATAAAGAGAAGCTTGTCCGGCTGAAGGGCTTGTCCCTGAATGGTGAACTGAAGGCAAATCTGAAAGCAAACCAGTCAGCTGTGCAGGCTGAGTACAAAGGCCAACTTAAGCTCGAGGAGATTGAGGCCAGCCGGGACGATCAGTTGCTAACCCTCGAGAACCTGACAGTGCCGCTGGATGTATCCCTTGCAGTCAAGGACGATAAAATGGACTGGCAACTGGCTGAGCTGAGCCTGAACGAGCCGGTGCATCTGGGCGGAAAATCGGGTGCCATCAAGCTTCCAGATACATCTATTCAGAATCTCAGTCTGTCTCCCATGTCCAGCCGAGAGGCCGACAAGGCAGCCGACATTTCGCTTGCATTGGTGATGGGTTCATCTCCGGAGATCGGTCGGCTGGAAGCTACGGGGACATTGACGTTGTTAGATGATCCCGTGAACGGAAATGTCAGCCTGGATATGGATCTTGAAGCTGCACCTTTATCCCATTTTGCCGAATCTGATTTCGGTTTGAGTCTGGATAGCGGGCGTTTGAATATGCATTCCGATGTCGTGATTGAGGGGAAGAACATCAAGGCCAACAATAACCTGGTCATGAAGCGCCTGCGTGTCAGCAAGGCGGATGCGGGACTGACAGCCAGGCTCGCGCAAACTATCGGTATGTCACCCGATATAGCTCTGGATCTCTTGCGGGACAGCAATGATCGTATCAAGCTGAATGTGCCTATTAGCTTGCAGGCAAAAGGAGGGGGTACTGTGCTGCAGACAGACCTGTCCTCCATTTACACAGCCGCCATACTCGGGGCGATGCAGAAGGCTGCTTTGTCGTATGTGAAGAATCTGTTTCAGCCTTATGGCATGGCGATTGATGCGCTCCAGTGGATGGGCAAGGAAAGCCGGCGCATGCGACTGTCGCCGGTCTTTTTTCGACCCGGGCTGGCCGCACCCGTTCCTGAAGCTCAGGCATCGATGGAAAAGATGGCTGCTTTTCTCCGCCAGCATGACAAGCTGAGCGTGGCGATTTGTGCCGTTGTGACAAAAGATGAAGCTGCCTTGCTGGCAGGCAAAAATGCCTGGCAGAAGCTGGCTGCCGATCGGGTGCAGCGAAGCATTGAGGGTTTTCTGGCACTGGGTGTGACCCGT
The DNA here is from genome assembly GCA_964505835.1 of uncultured Zetaproteobacteria bacterium. Classification (GTDB taxonomy): domain Bacteria; phylum Pseudomonadota; class Zetaproteobacteria; order Mariprofundales; family Mariprofundaceae; genus JAJRVH01. The sequence continues at coordinate 1,648 of CAZDJY010000159.1, forward strand.
GGTCAACTGACCCTGTGCAAGGATCATCTTGAGTCGAATGCAAAGGGGAAACCGCGCGTGGAGGTATTGCTTTGAGATCATTTGCAGGCGGGGCTCTGGATGAGACTGTAGACGGTTCAGTTGACAGGGCGGTGATTTTGGCTGCAGGGCTTGGTACGCGCCTGAAATGGTTGACCGAACAGAGGCCCAAGGCATTGATGCAGGTGGCGGGAGAGCCGGCCATCGTGCATGTGATTCGCAGGCTCGCCCGTCAGGGCATTCGTCACATCGCAGTGAATCTACATCATCATGCCGGGGCGCTTGAGGCGGTGTTGGGCGACGGTTCGCGTTTTGGAGTGTCTCTGTATTACAGTCGCGAGGCTGCGCTGCTTGATTCAGGAGGCGGCGTTCGCAAAGCCATGCAGCTTCTGCCGGGTCGTGGCCCCATACTGGTGCACAATGCCGATATTATCAGTGATCTGGATGTGCGCAGGTTATTGCCTTTGCTTGCCGGGAACGGTTGTGCGCTGGCTTTGGTGCCCAATCCGGACGAACATCCGGATGGGGATTTTGCCCTCTCAGAAGGGCGGGTGTACGGGTCGGGACGTCCGCGTCTGACCTTTTCCGGCATATCGTTATGGCGTGATGAGGTTCTTTTGCCGCTGGCTGTCGATCAACCATGGTCGCTGGTGCATCCGATGCGTGTGCTGATGCGGCAGGGCCGCTGCGCCGGCCTGTTGCATCGTGGTATGTGGTTCGATATTGGTAAGCCCCGATCACTGATGCAGGCCAACCGGTATCTGATCGGAGGAGGGTGAACATGAGTGGATTGATCTTACATGCGCAATTAAAGCAGGACTGCCATGTGCTGGGTCGCTTTCCGCTGTCCCTGTTGCTATTGCTCGATGATGCTCAATACCCATGGTTTATCCTGGTGCCGCAGCGACGGGATGTTTGCGAGATTCATCATCTGTGCGAGGCTGACCAGCAGCAGTTGCTGCGCGAATCGGTCATATTGGCCCAGGCAATGGAGCGCGCCTTCACAGCGGATAAAATGAACGTCGCCGCCCTCGGTAACGTCGTCCCGCAGCTGCATGTTCACCATATTGCCCGCTTCAGGGACGATCCCGCCTGGCCGGCGCCGGTCTGGGGCAGGTTGCCGCCGGTTGCCTATGCGCCGGATGAACTCAAGCTGGTGCGAGATATATTAACCGGTGAATTGCTTAACAATCCGGCAACTGATTTTCACCTCTGCGCAAGCTGAGTTACTGTTGAATCAGGCGTTGGTTGTTAACCGGGCAGCAATGATCATGATGTGGGTTCATACTATCCTGCCTGCTGTGAAAAACCGTATGATCTGTGAAGGGGAAAAAGAATGAAATCAGCCATGGAAAACAAGCTACTGCTATGGATGCTGGCCGGCATTGTTGGCGG
>CAZDJY010000160.1:0-1291 GCA_964505835.1 uncultured Zetaproteobacteria bacterium
CTGGCGCGGGCTGGCAATACCCCTTCGCATGACGTGTTGCGCGAGGTGGGAGGCTATGAAATCGCTGCTATGGCCGGGGCTTATCGAGCTGCGGCGAGGCACGGTGTGCCGGTGTTGCTCGATGGATTTGTCTCAGCGGCCGCTGCATTAGCGGCGACAGCATGGGATGTGCGCATTGCAGGCTGGATGTTGGCCAGCCATGAGTCTTCGCATCCGGGACACAGAAAAGTGCTTGATGAACTGGGGCTGGAAGCTCTGGCCAGCCTGAATATGGATATGGGTCAGGGTGTGGGGGCGGCTGTCGTGTTGCCGATGTTACAGGCAGCAATCCGCTTGCATCGGAGCTTGCCGGTGCGCGAGGCTGCCGACTGTTGCTGAATGGCGATGAATCTTAAGGTCTGTTAACTGGCACAGTTTCTCAGACCTTTCTTAAGCTATTGTAACGATTCGGTTTCCGGCGGCTGATCAGTCAGCGTCTGCTTGAGTAAGACGGGGATCGAATCGAACGGCGTGCGGGCCGGGATATATTTACGCACATATTGATCGGCGCAATGACAGATTTTACCTAACAGATGCTGCGGGGTGTCGGCGTGATGCTCGCCAATGGCCTGACAGAGGTCATCGGGGAAGCCCCACAGGCGCAGCAGACGCATTCCCGCCTCGGCATGATCAATGCCGTAATATGCTGCCTCTGTTGTAATCAGATCCTGTCCATGCAAATGGCCGGTTGCCCGCTCAAAGTAGGCGAGATCGACGCGCATACCAAGTACGGCACGGCCGATATCATGCAGCAGCCCTGCCATATAAGCGGTTTGGTGTTTGTTGTGCTGTTCGTTCGGATCAATCGTCCGGGACAGATGCTCGCAAACAATAGCAACCGAAAATGCATGCCCCCAGAAGCTGCGAATATTGCTCATGCCGGTCGGCAGGATCATGCCGTACATCAACGACATAGCCGAAGCGATATTAGCTGTCTCGCGGCTGCCAAGCCGGGCGATGGCCTGCTGCAGGTCGGCAATGCTGGTGTGGGTGGGATTATAGGCTGGTGAATTGGCGAACTTCAGCACCATCACGGATGTGGCCTGATCCGTCCGGATGATGGCGGCGAGATCGTCGGCATCCGAATGCGGGTCCTGAATGACTTCCTGTATCTTGACGAATCGATCCGGCAGAGATGGCAGGTCCTGGCTGAATTCCAGCAGGTCGATGGTGGTCTCGCGGTCAAAGGCGGGTCGGTTCTCAGCGGCGTTCATGCATTCATTATAGCAATTATCAAGCCAACCCCCAAACC
>CAZDJY010000160.1:1391-2979 GCA_964505835.1 uncultured Zetaproteobacteria bacterium
AGGGCATGGGCCAGGATGCTCAATTGTTCATAAACCGGGAATACCACGAGCCCGCCGAGCAGCCAATCGAGCAGCGGCGAGGCTGCGAGCAACAGCATTAGCCACAGATTGCGTTTCTCGTCCAGATAGGCCGCCCATCCGCGAACGATGGGAAGCCTTGCCAGACATTCACCGGCCAGCATGTGCGGCAGTGGCAAAAGATGCAGGGCCACCATGCACAGATTGAAGAACATCAGAACCTTGGCCCACCAGTGATGCACGGGCGGCAGGCCCGTTGGCGGCGGATGCCCGAGGCTCCATGCGTACAGAACGAAGCCAATGGCGCAGAGCATCAGATGCCCGGCCAAACGCACTGAGGCTGCCCGCAAACCGAAGCTCAGCGGTCGTGCCGGAGCAATGATGATACCGCGGTGCATGGCTAAAGAGGCCAGCATCGGCCACCAGCTGCCGCGCCAGCCAATAGCGAAGAACGGATGCGCGATACCGATTTTGCACAGGCGCGATTCGAGGAGCGTGATCAGGGTCAGCGAGACCAGCACCGGCAGGCTGTAAAGAATAAGCTGCCGTACGACGATGCTTAGCCATGCCTCAATATCCATAGCGGATGGCCATGTGAGAGTAATTCATAAGTCAGGGTAATTCGGTGAGTTTCAGGGTCAGCTCGGCTCCCCTGCCTTTCTGCTGCAGATTGATGTAAACAACATCGCCATCGGCCAGTACGCCGGTGATCTCGGCTTTGCTGTGGCTGGCAATTTGAATCAGCTGATTGCCGCTCCAGGCCCATAGCCGGGAAGGGCTGTCATCATCGGTAATCCAGAGCCAGTGGCGCTGATTGTCCCAGGCAAGATTGTCGGGATGGCGGATTTCCGGTCGGTGCAGATAACTTTTGACGCTCGGTGCGTCATTTTTATCGCTCAGGGCAAGGATGTGCCCGGTACCGGTTTCCGCCATTAATACGGTGCCGTCGGGCAGGGTTTCCATGTCCTCAAGACGATTGAAGGCGCGGGCATGCAGCGATGCCGCCTCACGCCGCGCATTGTCCGGGTCATGGATGCGCAGCCAGCCATCCGATGGGTGTAGCACCTGCAGGTGGTGATTCTTCAGATTGAGCCGGTAAAGGCCGCCGTGGGGGTGCTCATCGGCCAGATAGGCATAGCGTTGGTCCTTTGAGAACGTGATGCCTTCATGTGCAAATCGGCCTGCCCAGGGTAAATGGGTGATAGCCGGGTAGGTGGAGTCAAGGCTGGTGCGGTCGATGACTTGTTCAACCGGAAAGGTATCCGGCTCGGCGATGCGCCAGACCTGCCCTTCATCAAACTCCTCGCCGATCCAGAGACTGCCGTCGGGAGCCAGCTTCAGGGCATCAGCGCGGTGCAGACCGTTGAGTAGAATCTGATGTCGGCCGCTCGGCAGATGGATGGCCATCAGACTCGGTGCCAACATGCTGGCCTTGGTTTCACCGCTGACGTACAGCCATTTCTTATCCCTGGATAAGGCCAGCATGTCCGGATGGCTCTGACGCCATACCACCAGCGATGTCGCCTTCCAGCCGGTCGCCATATCGATGCCGCTGCTGCCCAGCGTGCAG
>CAZDJY010000161.1:0-2976 GCA_964505835.1 uncultured Zetaproteobacteria bacterium
GGTGAATCAAATACCGGCACGGCCATGCGTACATCTTTCAAGGCCGGGTTGCCGGGAAACAGGCTGGCGGTATGCCCGTCTTCACCCATACCCAGCAACACCAGATCCATCTTCGGGGCATGCACAAGTTCTTTCGCATAGCTTGCCGCACCGGCATCCGGGCCAAGTTCGGCTGCTATTCGATGGACATGTGCGTCTTGCAAGGGAACATGCATCAGCAATGTCTGCTCGGCCATCGTATCGTTGCGCTCAGCATCCCCCACCGGCAAGCAGCGCTCATCACCGAACCAGATATGCATGGCCTGCCAGGGAAGTTTCATATCACGCATTAACGCGTAGCAACGTTTCGGGGTACTGCCACCCGCGAGCACCAGATGGAAGGCACCGCGCTCGGCCATCGCTGCTTTGGCCGCCACTGCGACCTCGTCAGCTACTGCCCTGGCCAGCGCCTCGGCATCTGCAAAGCGAACGATATTCACAGATCACTATCCGAAACATCACGCCAGCCGCCTTCACAGTCGGCCAGCAGTTCATCCATGCCCGGCACATCGAAGCTGCCGGCAGGATAACTCTCAATCACCTTCTTCTCCGCCCATACATCGAGAATCGGAGCAACAATTTTCCAGCATTCCTCCACCTCATCCGCTCTGGAAAACAGCCCCGCCTCACCCAGCATCACATCATGCAATAAAGTTTCATAGGCTTCGGGCATGCCAGAACCGACCAGTCCGTAGGAAGCATCCAGATCCACTCGCCTGAGATCCGTACCCAGCCCTGGCCGCTTGGCAGTCATAGTGAGCTGCATACCCTCGTTTGGCTGCAGACGAAAAATCAGATCATTGTTAAGCGCACTGTCTGGATCCACCTTAAACAGGTGCTGCGGCGGTTGCTTGAAGCGGATGCAGATTTCGGATACCCGGCTTGGCAAACGCTTGCCGGTTCTGAGCACAAACGGCACACCGCTCCAACGCCAGTTGTCGATATGAAATTTAACTGCGGCAAAGGTTTCGGTGCACGAATCATCGGCCACATTTTCCTCTTCGCGATAGGCCTTCAGCTGCTCGCCATCCACTTCACCGGCGCCGTACTGCGCGCGCAGAGTCAACTTATCGATATCCTCGGGTCGAAATGGACGGATAGCACGCAATACCTTCATTTTCTCGTCACGCACATCATCGGCTGCCAGTGAAACAGGCGGCTCCATAGCCACCATCGCCATCACCTGCATCAGATGGCTCTGGATCATATCGCGCAGCGCCCCGGAAGTTTCGTAATACCCGGCCCTGTAGCCAATGCCGAGCGACTCGGAAACGGTAATCTGGACATGATCAATATGCTTGTGATTCCACAAAGGCTCGAGCACCGAATTGGCAAAACGGAACACCATCAGGTTCTGCACCGCTTCCTTGCCCAGATAATGGTCAATTCGATAAATTTGGGATTCATCGAAATAAGTTTGTATCTTGGCATTCAAATCTTTGGCGCTATCGAGATCCATGCCGAAAGGCTTCTCCACGACAATGCGCCGGAACCCGTCATCCTGATCGGCAAGGCCGGCCAACTTTAGATTCTTGGCAACGGTCTCATACCATGCCGGAGGAATAGCCAGATAAAACAGTGCATTCTTTCTGCCCTCGTCGGCGTGCAATTGCTTGGCGAGCTTGCGATAGGTTTCTTCATCGGACAGATCACCACTGACAACATCCAGCTTCTCGGCAATGCGCTGCCATGAGGGCGGGTTAAGTACTGCATCAGGAAAATAGTGGAGCAACTCATCATGCACATAGTTCACCCAATGAGCATGCGACCATTTCTGGCGTACCACACCAATAATGCGTGAATGCGGCCCGAGCAGATTCCAGCGGTGCATATGCGCCAGTGCGGGTAACAGCTTGCGCTTGGTCAGATCACCATTGGCACCAAATATGACAATATTTGCGGGTTCCGGGCGCTCGCTGCCGATCAGCGAGGCAAGTTTGTCTACACTTGCCACAATCTATTCGTCTGCCGGCTTGATGGCATGGCCACCGAATCCGGCTCGCATGGCATTAACGATCTTGCCGGCAAATGCATCACTCTGCCGACTACGGAACCTCATTTGTAATGCCAGCGTCAATACCGGCGTCGGAATAGCCATATCGACCGATTCGTTGATCGTCCAGCGACCTTCACCAGAGTCATCCATCCAGGCGGACAAACCGGATAGCTCACCGTCCTGCTCCAGAGCATCCCCAATCAGATCAAGCAGCCATGAGGATACGACAGAGCCATGCTGCCATACGCGCGAAATCTGATGCATATCCAGATCAAACTCTTCCTTCGCCTGCATCAGTTCGAAGCCCTCGGCAAAGGCCTGCATCATGCCGTACTCAATACCGTTATGAACCATTTTGACAAAATGACCTGCGCCGACCGGACCGACATGGCCCCAGCCCTTGCCATCGTTGGATGCCAACGTGGTCAAAGCCGGTGCAATCAGATCAATGGCTGCTTTCTCGCCGCCAATCATCAGCGAATAACCGTTCTGCAAGCCCCATACGCCACCGGAGGTGCCGCAGTCAGCAAACAGGATACCTTTTTCCGCCAGATCGGCGCCGCGTTGCTGGCCTTCCTTATAGTTGGAGTTGCCGCCGTCGATGATCAGGTCACCTGCCTCGAGACCGGCCTCGATCAGCTTGGCAATCGTTGAATCTACAAACTGATGCGGCACCATCACCCAAATAACGCGCGGCGCCTTAAGGTTTGCAATCACATCCTTTAGATCAGCCGCCGCAGTAACCGAGGCATACTCGGCGGCCAGATCCTTGCCCGGTGCCGCATCCACATCATACGCCACGACATCGTGGCCACCCAGCACCAGTCGTTTCACCATATTGCCGCCCATACGGCCGAGTCCAATCATTGCCAATTGCATTATATTATCTCCAGTGAGTTGTAGGGAGTGCTCTGAAATGTATGAAAGGAATTACAGAGGCC
>CAZDJY010000162.1:0-2909 GCA_964505835.1 uncultured Zetaproteobacteria bacterium
AGGATATTCAATAGCGTCGTCTTGCCCGAGCCGGAGCGCCCTGCAAGCACACTAAAAGCACCATATTGCAGATCAAAATCGACACCGTTCAGGGCAGCCACCTCGAGCTGACCCGATTGAAAATGGCGGGTCAATCCGCGTGCCCGGATCAGTACCTCTTCAGCCTCGCCCATCAGCATCTCCCGCCTCTATCGCATCGCAAGTCATAGACTCAAACCTCCCGCATCGCCACGGCCGGCTGTAGTCGGGCCGCCTGCCAGGCCGGATACAGCCCGGCAATCATCGCTCCGATCACGGCTGCACCGAGTATTCTTGCACAGCCGTCAAACGTCAGCTGAGGATACACAATCGGGCTCATGTACATGAACGAAAAGGCTGTGGCAAAACGCGACAGATCCAGTCCGTACTCGCCGTAATAGGCACTGGCCCAGCCGCCCAGCACGAAACCAAGCAACCCGCCGATACATACCAGAATCACTGTTTCCCACATCACCATGGCGAATAACTGGCCGGCGCCCGTACCCAGCGCCCCCATCAGTCCGAATTCGCGAACGCGATCATGCATACTCATCAACATGGTGTTGAGCACCTCGGCGAGCACCACCAGGATAACCACAGCCAGCACAATCCAGGTATAAGCGTCAGCAAACTGTGACCATTGTTCGGCCATCGGATCGATATCCATCCAGCGCAGCACCTCCAGCCCCTGCCCATCCAGCGCACGGGTCAATGATTGTTTGAGTGGATTCACATCGGCAAAGCCTGTTGCACGAATCACGATGTCCGTTACACCGCCCCTGCCCCCGGCCTGCGCCATACCCAGCCACTGGCGCGCCGAAGCCAGCGGAATCAGGGCCATCAGATTATCGATATCCATGACGCCGGAATGAATGATCCCACGTAAGCGAAACACCTCGGACATGATATCGCCGTTCGGGGCTGCCGCCATCAGCACCATCTTGTCGCCCAAGCCGACCTCAAGCCGCTCGGCCAGCACATCGCCGATGATCACTGCGTGGGCTTCACCGGGCATCAACCAGCGCCCCTGACTGACGAAATCGGACAACCTGCTGACCTGCCGTTCACGTTCGGGATCAACGCCGCTGACCAGCACCCCGGCATTGGCGCCGGCCGCCGAAGCAAGCCCGGACACACGGATGCGCTCAGTCCATGCCTGAATGCCCGGCCGGCCATCAAGCTCGGCCTTCAGAGGCGCGGTATCGGCGATATGATCCCTGATTTTGTGACTCTGCTCGAAACCCTCGGCATGAATCTGCAGATGCCCCACCTCGGTGAGGACAAAATTCTCGCGGATATTCTGCATCCAGCCGTCATTCATGGCGGTCAGAAAGGTCAGTGCGGCAATACCAACCGCCAGCGCCAGCACGGTCAGGCCGGTGCGTGCCGGATGCAGCCACAGATTTCGCAGGCCGAGACGCAGATAGATACCCAGGTGTTTCATATCTTGCCGAGCCTCCCGCTAAACATGATGGATCGCCTCGACCGGTTGTAGACGCATAACCCGCCATATCGGCACGAGCGACGCTGCCGAAGCCGCCAGCAATACTGACAACACGGAATTCAGCAGATGGTCGGTATCGATCTCGGTGCGGATCAGGGTATTGATGTAAAAGCGCTGGATGGTGTCCATCTGGGAAGACAGATCAATGCCGATATGATGGAAACAGGCCACGAGCAGCAGCCCGATGCTGGTGCCGATAACGATGCCGATTATGCCGAGCAGCAAGGATTCGGTGACCACGATACCGGCCAGTCTCGCTTTGCCGCAGCCCAGCGCCATCATCACGCCGAATTCGCGGATGCGCTCAAGCATACTCATCAACACCGTATTCATGATACCAGCCGCAACAATCAACAGTACAATGCCGAGAAAGATATAATAAAAACCGTTCTCCAGATCCACCCACTGCTTCATCACCGGGTACATATCGTACCAACGCAGCACCTCGTAACCCTGCGGCTCCAGCTTGTCCCTCAGTGTCGAGGTGATCGTTTCCAGCGACTCGCGGCTGGTCTGCAACACCACCTCGGAATAGCGCCCCTGCATGCCGAGCCACGGCTGCATGAATGCCAGGGGCACCATGGCAAGGCCCCGGTCAATGCCCATCTCGCCACTGTCGATAATGCCAATCAGACGGAATTTATCGGCTGCCAGCGAGCCGAAACGATCCTCGCTGAGCAGCACCACATCATCGCCAAGCTCAACGCCGAGATTACGCGCCGTAGTTAAGCCGAGCACGCAGCTTGTCGTGTCGCCGGGCTTAAGGAAACGCCCCTGACTGACCTTGCCGGCAATGCGCGTGGCCTTCTTTTCCTGTTCGGGATCAATGCCGAGCAGCACCAGCCCTTCGGAGGTCTCATCGCCGGCGGCCAGCGCAAAGGTGCGCAGACGCCAGCTGCTGGTTTCCGTATAAGCAGCGATAGCCTTACGAATCGCATCGGGATTGCGGATATCGCGGGAAAGCTTCGGACTCTTGAAAAAGCCCTGCTTGTGAATCTGGATGCTGCCGATAATGACCTGCTGCAGATTGCGCATCATGCTGTTGTGCACACCGTCGTTGAAGCCCCAGAGAAACAGCAGCGCGGCAAGTCCCAGCGACACGGCAGCTATGGTGATCAGGCTTCGGCGCGCATTGCGCACGATATTGCGCCATGCCAGCAGCAGCATCAACGGCCCCTGCGCCTGAGGTTCGCCCGCGTAAAAACGCTGTCCTCGATCGGCACATCGAACTGGACTTCTTCCATGATCATCACCGTTTGCTTGCCCGGCTCGTTCAAAGGCTGCATCGTCCAGCGTGCCGGGATCATGCGGCCACCAAGCTTACGCACCTGATCAAAGGCCAGATGCCGGATATGGCGGCCATGTTCATCGTAATAATCGTCCGACA
>CAZDJY010000163.1:0-2896 GCA_964505835.1 uncultured Zetaproteobacteria bacterium
TGAATGCCTGATCTTCACTCACAAGACCGGAGAAGAGCCAGCACGGTTTTGCCTTGGCTCACAAAATCAGGCACTTTCGCGCATGCTTTTGGCAGGCCATCCATGGCATGCACGGATGCTCTGACTTTTTCAGAGCATCCTTACGTCGTTTTTTATTCAGAGAAATGTGCCAATCAATCCGATCAAGATAATAATCAGGATAGGGACCAGAACAGGCGCTAGCGATTTGAGCTTATCGGCCACATCTTCTCTGGAAGCGCCACCGATATTTGGCAGCAGCATCTGAGCCGTGCCGAATAATTGAACGGCTTCGACCGAAGGGGTGGGCTCGGCATTCATCCAGTAAGATGGGTCGCTCAAAACCTTCTCCCATACAGCAGTTTGGCCTTTGGCCAGAGCCTTGCGGGGCTTCAGGGGATCTTTTTGAAATGCCTCCATGACAATCAAATCATCAACCAGAGGTGCGTATAGTTCCTCATCCCTGCGCTGCTCCCTGATGAGCCACCAGGCACACTCGCTACACTCAATAAGCTGTGTCGAAACAGCAGGCGCTGAAGCTTCCTGACAAAAGGTCTGTGCCGCAGCCGAATGTTCTTTTTCGCTGCTTTGAAGCGCCGCATGACAATAGGGGCAGCGCTTCAACTCAAGGTTTTTTCTGTTGAGTGAAGTGAGATCATAACAAACTGTTTTCATCTGTTCTCCTGCGTTAGCAGCATCTTTCATCGTAGCCAAACATCAGGCAAGGCATCAAAGATGCCGCCTCGCTATGCCGATACCTGGATGAGCTCGATCGCATACCCGTCCGGGTCTTTGACAAAGGCAATCACGGTTGAGCCATGCTTCATCGGGCCGGGCTCGCGGGTGATAAGCCCGCCTGAAGCGCTGATGCGCTCGCATGTTGCGTAGATATCCTCAACGCCGATGGCGACATGGCCGAAGCCGTTGCCAGGATCGTAATGCCCGGTCTCCCAGTTATACGTCAACTCGATCACGGCGGAATCGGATTCATCCGCATAACCGACAAAGGCCAGCGTGAACTTACCTTCCGGATAATCCTTGCGGCGCAAGAGCTTCATGCCCAACACCTCTGTATAGAAGCGGATCGAGGCGTCGAGATCCCCGACCCGGATCATGGTATGCAGGATGCGCATGCCTTACAGCGTTTTCAGATAAGCGATCAGATCGGCCTGCTTGCCCGGATCGCAGATACGCTGGCTGCCCATCTTGGTTTTGGCTCCCGCGTTGCCGGAGAAGGTCTTGATAGCCTTTTTGGAATCGCACACCCATGCTGCAAGATGCTCGGCATCCCAGCTCCAGCCGCCGGCCTTGAGCGAAGCGCTGTATTTCATATCGGGCATCACTCCTGCCTTGCGCCCGAAGATGCCGGCCAGGCCCGGGCCGACCTTCTTGCGCGCATCAAAATTATGGCAAGCCTTGCATTTCCTGGCGAGTTTGGCTCCGTTGGCAGCATCACCCATGGCAAAAGTCGGTGTAGCAGGCGCAGCAGCAGGCTTTGGAGCAACGACAGCCGGTTTCTTTTCAGGCATGGCAGGCGCTGCTTTTGCAACAGGTGCCACGACAGCCGGCTTCTTTGGCGCAGCAGGTGCTGCAGCGACCTTTTTTTCAACCGCTACCCTGGTCGACTTAATGGCCGACTTAATGGCCGGCTTAATGGCCGGCTCGCTGGCCTGTTTGTTGGCTGCTGCATTGGCAACGTCCCTGGTCAACTCAGCCACTGTCTCGGCGCTCTGCTTATTCGCCTGATTCATGCTGTCCTGCATGGCCTTGGCGGTGTCGCTGACCACAGGCTTCTTAACCTCGACGGCATTGCTCGCCGGAGCGGCAGTTTGCGTACCTGATGCCGTCGATTGCGGTGCCGGGGTCTCGCTTCCCTGGCAGGCAGCCAGAGCCAGCGGGACGGATAATAGTAACCAATAGCGTGCTTTCATCGTTTCACTCCTGTGATGTTCACTTTGTCTGCCGGTAACGATAGACGAGCCCAACGTACCTTGCCAGATACATATATCACCATCACGGGGTATGCATTGCACCCATCATCCTTTCGGCATGCACAAAAAAGGGCGCCCATCAACAGGACGCCCTTTTGTTTATGCATCGTCTGGTGACGGCAGCCTAGGCGGCCTCACCCTCAGCACTCGGAGCAGCTTCGGCAGCGGTGCCGTCATCGACAACCTCAGCCAGCTCCTCAAGCACCTCGGCATTGGCTGCCGGTTCAACGGCTTCCTCTACCTTCTCCTCTTCAACGACAGGCTTGGGCGCCATACGTGTTGCCAGACCCGTGCCTGCAGGCAGCAGGCGGCCAAGAATCACGTTCTCTTTCAGGCCCATCAGCCAATCCACCTTACCGGCCAGAGCTGCCTCAGTAATCACGCGGGTCGTCTCCTGGAACGAAGCCGCAGAAATAAACGACTCGGTATTCAGGCTGGCCTTGGTGATGCCAAGCAGGATCGGCTCAAAGGTTGCCGGCGGTTTGCCCTTGGCTTCCAGCTTGCGGTTGGCAATCAGAACCTGCTTGCGCACAGCCTGCTCGCCACCAACAAAGCTGGACGCACCCGGATCGATGATCTGCACCTTGCGCATCATCTGGCGGGCGATGACCTCGATATGCTTATCGTTAATCTTCACACCCTGCAGACGGTACACTTCCTGAATTTCATCGGTCAGATAGTTGGACAACGCCTCGACACCCAGCACCTTCAGGATGTCCTGCGGCGCAGGCGAACCCTCCATCAGACGCTCACCACGACGGACGCGGTCGCCTTCCTGAACGAGAATCTGCGAGCCCTTCGGAATCTGATATTCAATCGGATCGCCGCCATCGCTCGGATCCACATACACGCGACGCTTACCGCGGATATCCTTACCGAAGGAAATG
>CAZDJY010000164.1:0-2844 GCA_964505835.1 uncultured Zetaproteobacteria bacterium
CATGCGAAGCCTCGCAAAGCACATCGGGATGGTTTATTTTCTGCGTATGTCTCACACAACATCAGTCTCTTCAAATCGTCGGCAGGTATGGTCCTGGGCGTTGTATGACTGGGCCAACTCCGCCTACACGACGACGGTGATGGCGGGCTTCTTCCCGGTGTTCTTTAAACAATTCTGGGGAGCGGATCTGTCGGCCAACGAAAGTACCTTCTGGCTGGGTCTGGCCAATGCCGGTTCAGGTTTGGTGATTGCACTGTTGGCACCGGTACTGGGTGCGATGGCTGATCAGGGCGGTTTAAAGAAGCGCATGATGCTCAGCTTTACCTCGCTGGCTGTCGTGATGACGGCTGCATTGTTTTTCGTTCATCAGGGTGCATGGATGATTGCCATTGCCGTCTATACATTCGGCGCTATTGCCTTCTCCGGCGCTAATGTGTTTTACGATGCTTTGATCATCGATGTGGCTGAGCGGAAAGCCTATGACCGGGTGTCGGCACTGGGCTATGCGTTGGGATATATCGGCGGCGGTTTGTTGTTTGCAGTGAATGTGTTGATGACGCTGCATCCGGACTGGTTCGCTCTGGCCGACAAGAGCGAGGCGGTGCGCTGGTCATTTATCAGCGTGGCGATCTGGTGGGCGATGTTTTCCGTGCCACTGGGATTGTTTGTGCACGAACGCAGCGAGGCGAAAACGGCGCACTGGCTGAGTGCAGCGCGGAAAGGTTTCTCCCAGCTCGGTGACACATTTCGCCATGTACGCAGCCTGAAACGGATATGGCTCTTTCTGCTGGCCTATTTTCTCTATATCGATGGCGTCAATACTGTGGCTCGCATGGCGGTGGATTACGGTTTGTCGCTGGGATTTGATTCGAGTGTATTGATCAAGGCGCTGCTGATGACGCAATTCGTCGCTTTTCCCTCGGCACTTGCACTGGGCTGGCTGGGCGAACGTTGGAGCGCCAAGGGAGTGATCCTTGCGTGTATCGGTGTGTATTCGCTGGTCTGTATCTGGAGTTCGACCATGCAGCATGCGGCAGACTTTTATGTGCTGGCCGCCGCGATCGGTTTGGTGATGGGTGGTATTCAGGCGCTGTCGCGCTCGATGTATGCGCGTATGATTCCAGCAGGGCAGTCAGCCGAGTATTTCGGATTTTTCAATATGCTGGGTAAATTCGCCGCCGTGCTCGGGCCGGCTTTGATGGGGGTGGTCAGTGTCGCATCAGGTAGTGCAAGAGCTTCGATTCTTGCGATTGTGGCACTGTTTGCTGCCGGCGCATGGTTGCTTTACAAGGTGCAGGATGAACCAGTCGAGAGGGAGGTATAATGGATGAATCGGTAAAAGGCATGCTGTCGGCAGAGGAAGCGCGCGTACTCGGTAGCCTGTTGGAAAAACAAATGACGACACCTGATTACTATCCGCTGACACTCAAGGCGCTAACCGCGGCATGTAACCAGAAAAGCAGCCGTATGCCAGTGATGAGCCTTAGTGAAGGCGAGGTGGCCGGTGTGCTCAGCGGCCTGCGTAGCCGAGGCCTTGTCACGGCACGTATGGATGGACGCGTTGACAGATACGAACAGCATCTCTCCCGAAAACTCAGTCTTGGCAGCAAGGATAAGGCGGTTGTTTGCGTACTCATGCTGCGCGCCTTGCTGACCTTGAATGAGATTCGTATTCATACTGGACGCATGGTGAGTTTTGAATCAGATGAGGAGTTGGCGGATGTGGTGCAGCAGATGATGCAGCGGGATGCCCCTTTACTGGTGCGTATCCCAAAGGCCCCCGGGCAGCGCGAGGATCGCTATGCGCATCTATTATGCGGAGAGCCGGATGTTGAAGTATTGTCTGCAACGCAGTCGCGTGGCCGCAATGCTGATGCGAGCGGTTTGCATGCAGAGCGGCTGGATGCACTGGAGGCGCAAATCGCGGAATTAAGGGATGAGATGCGGCAATTGAAAGATGCAGTAAACGCGCGCAGTGACTGAAGGTTTAATGGCACGATGAGAAGCTCCGAGTATCCAGGCAGGCAAGGGGCTGGATTGTCAGGATCGAACACGTCATTGAATGATATTGCGACCATGGATTTGCCCTGCCATATCACATGCTTTATTCTACGTATATTCGGAGGTGATACATGGGAACCGTTTTATTGATTATGCTGGGCGTTATCGCCTTTCTTATTCTGTATATTATCATGATCTACAATCGATTGGTGAAGCTGAAGAATCGTTTCAAGAATGCCTTTTCGCAGATTGATGTGCAGCTCAGGCGGCGTTACGACCTGATTCCCAATCTGGTCGAGACCGCCAAGGCTTATCTGAAGCACGAGCATGAAACCCTGCAGGAAGTGATCGAGGCGAGGAATCAGGCCATGGCGGCTATGAAAGGGGCCGGACGCAATCCGGGTGATGCTTCGGCGATGAAATCGCTGGCGGGTGCTGAAGCGGCGCTTGGCGGTGCATTGCTTAATCTGAATGCGGTGATGGAAAACTATCCCGATCTGAAGGCCGACAAGACCATCGCGCAGCTTTCCGAGGAGATCAGCAGCACTGAAAATCGTGTATCCTTTTCCCGTCAGGCCTTTAACGACGAGGTGATGGTTTACAACACCCAGCGCGAAACTTTTCCGGATGTACTGTTTGCCGGGGTGTTCGGTTTTAATGCTGCAGCCCTGTGGGAAATCTCTGATGCCAAGGCCAGGGAAGCGGTGAAGGTCAGCTTTTGAACGCTTGCTGATCTGGCCCGGACTATTCATAAATGCTGCCGCACCCTGGCTTGTTCATTTGTCCGCGACGAATCCTTCGTCAGTCGTCCGTATGCACTGCTACGGACTTCTTTCTCAGAAT
>CAZDJY010000165.1:0-2743 GCA_964505835.1 uncultured Zetaproteobacteria bacterium
TCAACCCAGCAGCGGAGCAATCACCAGCGACACAATCGCCATCACATTGATCAGGATATTCATCGACGGGCCTGAGGTATCCTTGAATGGATCACCAACGGTATCGCCGACCACAACTGCCTTGTGAACATCTGAACCCTTACCACCATGATTACCCTTCTCGACGTGCTTCTTGGCATTATCCCAAGCGCCACCGGCATTCGCCATGGTCAACGCCAACAACACACAGGATACCAGCGCGCCACCGAGCATACCGCCAAGTGATTCGGCACCCAGACCGAAACCGACCACCACGGGAGCCGCCACAGCCAGTACGCCGGGCAAAACCATGCGCTTGAGCGCCGCAGTCGTTGCGATATCAATACAGCGGGCATGATCCGGCTCCGCCTTACCCTCCATCAGGCCGGGAATCTCGCGGAACTGACGACGGATCTCCTTGATCATGTCAAATGCCGCATCGCCCACGGCAGTCATCGTCAGTGAAGCCACAAGGAACGGGAACACACCGCCGATGAACATGCCGATCAATACCATCGGGTTATCCAATTCCAAAGCAAAACCGGCAATATGGTTGGATACGGTTTCATGATAGGCCGTGGTGATAGCCAGAGCTGCAAGCGCTGCAGCACCAATGGCAAATCCCTTGCCGATAGCGGCCGTTGTATTACCCAGCTCATCCAGGGAATCGGTGATTTTGCGTGTCTCCTCACCCATACCGGACATCTCGGCTATGCCGCCAGCGTTATCGGCAACCGGGCCATAGGCATCAATCGCCATTGTGATGCCGACCGTAGCCAGCATGCCTACCGCAGCAATGCCAACGCCATAGATGCCGCAAAGCTCAGTTGCAGCAAAGATGATAGCGCAGATCGTAAACACCGGAATCGTCACCGACTGCATGCCGATGGCCAGCCCGGAGATCATCACCGTCGCTGGCCCGGTCTCGCCGGAAGCCGCGATATCGCGCACCGGTTTACCACCGGTATAATATTCGGTAACCACGCCAATCACGATGCCGCCGATAGCACCCGATATGACGGCTCCCCAGACGCCGGAAGCGATGCCCACCATGTCGATCACAAACCATGCGGCGAAAATAAAAATCACCGAGGCCGAGATCGTACCAATGCGTAGCGCCAGACTGGCATCCCTATGCGAAAACATGCGCACCAGAGCAATACCAGCCAGCGAACACAACAGCCCCGTAGCAGCCAGAGCCAAAGGCAGGAACATCAATGCCTGCTGAGCCCCCAGCGGATCAAGCGCATCGATCGTCATGGTTGAAGCCATGGCAATCGTGGCAATGATGGCGCCGCAATAGGATTCGAAGATATCCGAGCCCATGCCGGCCACATCACCAACGTTATCTCCGACGTTATCGGCAATAACACCCGGATTGCGCGGATCGTCTTCCGGAATACCAGCTTCCACCTTGCCAACCAGGTCAGCACCGACATCGGCGCTCTTGGTAAAGATTCCGCCGCCGACACGCGAAAACAGTGCCACCGAGGATGCGCCCATGCCGAAGCCGTGGATAGCATGGGCAGTTTCCGGATCGCCACCGAAGAACAGATACAGTGTACCAAGTCCCAATAAACCAAGTGAGGCCACCGTCAGGCCCATCACCGAGCCACCGTAAAAAGACACCGATAAGGCCGATGCAGCCCCCTTCTCATGCGCTGCGGTCGTGGTGCGCACATTCGCACGTGTGGCAGCGAACATGCCGAAATACCCGGCCAGAGCCGAACTGATCGCACCAACGGCAAAAGCAATCGTCGTGTTCAGGCCAAGGCTGATATAAAGCAGCACCGCTACAATGGCGGCGAAGGTGGCCAGAATCGAGTATTCGCGTCTGAGAAACACCATCGCACCCAGATGGATCGCAGCCCCGATCTCGGCCACCCGACCGGAACCCGCGGGATAACTTAATACGATCCTGTATAAATACAGGGCTGCCAACAGCCCCCCTACTCCGAAAATCGCCGGCAACATCGTTTGCGTCATACTATTCCTCGCTTGATTTCAACTTCAGTGATTCAAAGGTTTTGATTCAATCAAAAAGGCGGCCCGAATCTGCAACCGCCTTTTGAAACTTTTTTCATGCTAACCGATGATCAGCCCTTGTAACGGGCGATCGAGTCCATGACTTCCTGCTTGGCCGTGGCTGTATCCCGCCAGCCAACCACCTTGACCCATTTCTCAGCTTCCAGATCCTTGTAATGCTCGAAGAAATGTTGAATCTGATCGAGCAGAAAACGCGGCATATCCTCAGGCTCCTGAACATGGTCATAGACCGGTTTCAGGCTTGAAACCGGCACTGCCAGCACTTTGGCATCCAGGCCCTTTTCATCTTCCATGAGCAAAACGCCAACCGGGCGACAATTAACTACACAACCGGTAATCAGTGAAAAGGTCGACACCACCAGCGCATCCACCGGGTCCCCGTCCTCGGACAGGGTATTCGGCACAAAGCCATAATTGGCAGGGTAATGCATCGCCGTATGCATAAAACGATCAACGAAAAATGCACGCGAGTCCTTGTCGAGTTCGTATTTCACCGGATCAGCATGCTGCGGAACTTCAATGACCACATTGATGTCTTCCGGCGGATTGTTTCCGGGTGGGATTTTGCTGATTTCCATGAGTATCTCCCTAAATGAAAAGTTTGCGCCATTGTAGGCAAGACGGCCTGCGGCACAAGCAATGACAGGCTAATGTCCTTGTGAAAGGATAAATCCTCTGA
>CAZDJY010000166.1:0-2675 GCA_964505835.1 uncultured Zetaproteobacteria bacterium
TTTGTTGCTCCACTACCGCGTGGAGGGGATCAATCATGATTGCAAAAATCATTGATGCCAGCCTGCGCAACAAGTTAATCGTGCTGATCTTTACCGGCCTGATCGTTGCTGCCGGCGCATATGCCGTGAAGAACATATCGCTGGATGCGATCCCGGATCTGTCCGATGTGCAGGTGATTGTATTCACCAAGTATGCCGGTCAGGCGCCGCAGGTGGTGGAAGATCAGGTGACCTATCCGTTAACGACGGCCATGTTGGCCGTGCCGCATTCCAAGGTGGTGCGCGGCTATTCCTTCTTCGGATTTTCGGTGGTGTACATCATCTTCGAGGATGGCACTGACATCTACTGGGCGCGTTCGCGCGTGCTCGAATACCTGAACTATGTGGCCGGTCGTTTGCCTGACGGTGTGACTCCGACGCTCGGTCCGGATGCAACCGGAGTGGGTTGGGTATATGAATACGCGTTGATCGATAAATCCGGCAAGCATGATCTGGCCGAGCTACGTTCCATTCAGGACTGGTATATGCGCTATGCGCTGCAGACCGTGAACGGAGTTTCGGAAGTTGCCTCGATCGGCGGCTTTGTGAAGCAGTATCAGGTAGAGGTCGATCCGAATGCGCTGGCCGAGTACGGCATTCCGCTGGCCAAGGTCAGGCATGCAATCAAGCGCAGCAACAACGATGTTGGCGGACGCCTGATTGAAATGGGCGAGACCGAATACATGGTACGCGGCAAGGGTTATCTGAAAGGGATTGCTGATCTGGAGTCCATCCCGGTTGGTGTGGATGCGCACGGCACGCCGATTTTGATGCGCGATGTGGCGCATGTGCACCTGGGACCGGAGCTGCGTCGTGGCCTGGCCGAACTCAATGGTGAAGGCGAGGTGGCCGGTGGTGTGATCATTATGCGTTATGGCGAGAACGCACTGACTACGATTGAGGCTGTGCGCGAGAAGCTGGAAGAGCTGAAAACAGGGCTTCCCGAGGGTGTCGAGATTGTACCGACCTATGATCGCGGCGGTCTGATTGAGCGGGCAGTAGAAAACCTCAAGGACAAGCTATTCGAGGAATTTCTGGTCATCTCGCTGGTCTGCATGCTGTTCCTGATGCACGCACGTTCAGCTCTGGTGGCCATTATCACGCTGCCGCTGGGCGTGTTGATCGCCTTTATGTTGATGCAGTGGCAGGGACTGGCCGCCAATATCATGAGTCTCGGCGGCATCGCCATCACGCTGGGGGCGATGGTCGATGGTGCGATTGTACTGATTGAAAATGCCCACAAGCATCTGGAGCAGTCGGAACATTCAAAGGGTAGTGAACTTAGCATCAATGAGCGCTGGGCGGCGATCGGACGGGCTTCCCGTGAAGTGGGGCCGGCGCTGTTTTTCTCGTTGTTGATTATCACCGTTTCCTACATGGCCATCTTTACACTGGAGGCACAGGAAGGGCGCTTGTTCAAGCCGCTGGCTTTCACAGCCACTTACGCCATGCTCGGTTCGGCATTGCTGGCCGTGACGCTGGTGCCATTGCTGATGGGCTGGTTTATCAGAGGCCGCGTGATGCCGGAAGAGAAAAACCCGGTCAATCGTGCCCTGCAATGGGCGCATGGACCGGCTCTGGCTTTAGCGTTGAAACATCGCTGGGTGACGTTATTGATTGCTCTTGGCTTGTTGTTGTCGATGGCGGTTCCGTTATCGAAAATCGGATCGGAGTTCATGCCGCCACTGGATGAAGGCGATGTGCTTTATATGCCGACGACATTTCCGGGCATTTCGATTACCAAGGCCAAGGAGTTGTTGCAGCAGACGGATCGCATCCTCAAGACCTTCCCCGAGGTGCAGTCAGTGTTCGGCAAGGTCGGGCGAGCCGATACAGCAACTGATGCTGCTCCGCTGGCCATGGTTGAGAGCATCATTCGTCTGAAGGAAAAGGATAACTGGCCGAATCCGGATAAAACCACGCAGGAATTGATGAAAGAAATGGATGCCGCGATCAAGTTCCCGGGCCTTGCCAATGCCTGGACCTATCCGATCAAGACGCGCATCGACATGCTCTCCACGGGCATCAAGACACCGATTGGTATCAAGGTGTCGGGTCCTGATCTGAATGTGCTTCAGGAGGTTGGTGAGCAGATTGAACGGGCTGTGAAGACGCTGCCCGAAACCACCTCTGCCTTCAGTGACCGGGCGGCAGGCGGCTATTATCTGGATATCGATATTCAGAGAGATCAGGCAGCGCGTTACGGGCTGACCATCGGCGATATCGAGGATGTAATCCAGTCGGCCATCGGCGGCATGAATGTCACGCAGACGGTTGAAGGGCTGGAGCGCTATCCGGTCAATCTGCGTTATCCGAGGGATTACCGCAGCGATCCTGAATCCTTGAAAAGGGTGCTGATTCCGACCCCGACAGGTGCGCAGATACCCTTGGCGGCGGTTGCCGAGATCGGCGTGACGCGCGGGCCACCGGCCATCAAGAGTGAGAATGCGCGCCCCAATGCCTGGGTCTATGTCGATATCAGCTCCAGCGATATCGGTGGCTATGTTGCCAGGGCCAAGCAGGTGATTGGCGAGCAGGTGAAGATGCCTGCCGGCTATACGCTGGAATGGTCCGGTCAGTTCGAATACATGGAACGCGCTGCCGCCAAGATGCGCATCGTCATTCCGGCCACGCTG
>CAZDJY010000167.1:0-2663 GCA_964505835.1 uncultured Zetaproteobacteria bacterium
CTGAAGGTGATTTTCGAGGATTATGTCCAGCAGATCGGCTGGCGGGTCACATTGATCGCAGGCATGCTGATTGTGATGTCCGGTTTTGGCATCTGGTGGCTGGCGATTATCTGGGCCTGGGGCGGATAATGGGCATGTCATATCTAACGTGTTTACATCTGAGGAGAGCATTGTAATGGCATATCTGTCCACGGATAAGGTTGAACACCATTTCCACGATGTGGTGATCATCGGCTCGGGAGGCGCCGGCATGCGTTGCGCCCTGCAACTGGCTGATGCCGGCCATCGCGTTGCCGTCATTACCAAAGTTCTGCCGACCCGTTCGCATACGGTTGCAGCTCAGGGTGGTATCAATGCAGCGCTGGGCAATGTGGTGTCAGACCATTGGCTTTGGCATATGTATGATACGGTCAAAGGCTCTGATTATCTGGGTGATCAGGATGCGATCGAGTATATGTGCCGTGCTGCGCCATTGGTGGTCAAGGAGCTTGAGCATTTTGGTCTTCCCTTTACTCGTCAGGAAGATGGACGGATTTACCAGCGCGCCTTTGGCGGACAAATGCGGGAATTTGGAGAGGGTGGTCTGGCCAAACGTGCCTGTGCAGTCGCCGATCGGACGGGCCATGCCATTCTACATACGATGTACCAACAGAATCTACGTGCCGGGACACATTTTTATCAGGAGTTTTTCGCCCTTGATTTAATTATGGATGATGATGGTTGTCAGGGTGTCATGGCCTGGGATATTGCCAAAGGCGAGTATCATATGTTCCAGGCTAAGGCGGTGATTCTGGCCACGGGTGGTGCCGGGCGCATCTTTAAAGTCACGACCAATGCCCATATCTGTACCGGCGATGGCGGTGCTTTGGTTCTGGGAGCCGGACTTCCTATGGAAGACATGGAGTTCTTCCAGTTTCACCCGACAGGTATTGCTGATGTTGGGCCTTTGATTACTGAAGGCGTACGTGGTGAAGGCGGTTACCTGCTCAATTCCGAGGGCGAGCGTTTCATGGAGCGCTACGCTCCTACAGCCAAGGATCTTGCCAGCCGGGATGTGGTATCTCGTGCTATCGCTCAGGAAGTACGCGAAGGGCGTGGTTGTGGTCCGAATAAAGATTATGCCTTGCTCAAACTGGATCATTTGGGCGAAGAACTTATTTTATCCAAGCTTCCCAACATTCATGAATTGGCACTGCGCTTTGCGGGGGTGGATTGTACCAAGGAGCCCATTCCGGTTCAGCCTACAGCTCACTATACCATGGGTGGTATTCCATCCAATCGCTTTGGTGAGGTTGTGAGCAAGCAGGGCAGCGATTATGAGACGCCTGTTTCAGGGCTGTATGCCATTGGAGAGGCGGCGTGTGCATCTGTCCATGGCGCCAATCGTCTGGGTTGTAATTCATTGCTTGAGATTATTGTTTTTGGACGTGCTTGCGGGAATCAGGTGATGAAGCGCTTGAGGAAGCATCGCTATCATCCAACTCTGGCCGATGATTGTTGGCAAAAGGGTGTGGACCGGGTGGAGAAATGGCTGAATCGAGCTGGCCAGGATGGCGGCATGCGTGTTTCCGAGATTCGCCTGAAGATGCAGACCATTATGCAGGAGCATTTCAGTGTTTACCGGACTCAAGAGGTGATGGCTGATGGGGTAGAGCAACTGGAGGCGCTGGCGGCTCAATTGCATCACACCGGGCTGACTGATGGGAATCGCATCTTTAATACTGATTTAATCGAGGCTATGGAACTTGAAAACCTGATGTCTCTGGCCCGCGTCGCTGCTGCAGGGGCTTTGGCGCGCACTGAAACGCGCGGTGCTCACGCCCGAGATGATTATCCTGAGCGGGATGATAAGGGCTGGTTGAAGCATACCCTGGGCAGCATCAGCTCGAATAAGGTCGAGCTTGATTATAAACCGGTACGTATGCAACCGATGACGGTTGAATCATTTCCTCCGAAGAAGAGGGTGTACTAATGGGTGATCTGATCAGACTCTCCGTCTTCCGCTACGATCCCGAAAAGGGCGATAAACCGTTCATGCAATCCTATGAGGTGCCAGTCACCAAGCCGGGCATGAAATTACTCGATGCGCTGAATTATATTAAATGGAATATCGATGGCACGCTGACTTACCGACGTTCTTGCGGCGAGGGAGTATGCGGCTCCGACGGGCTGAATATTAACGGCGTCAACGGTCTGGCCTGCATTACGCCGATTGAGGGCTTGAAGCAGCCGATTCATATCAGGCCCTTGCCGAGCATGCACGTCATTCGCGATCTGGTGGTCGATATGGATCATTTCTTTGATCAATACCGCCAGATTCAACCGTGGATTCAAACGACCACCCCCACCCCTGAACATGAACGACTGCAGTCGCCCGAGGATCGCGCCAAGCTGGACGGCCAATATGAGTGCATCCTGTGCGGTTGCTGTACCACATCGTGCCCTTCGTGGTGGTGGAACGGCGATCGTTTCCTCGGCCCGGCTGCATTGCTGCAGGCCAATCGCTGGATTGTTGATTCCCGCGATGAGGCGACCGGCAAGCGGCTGGATCAGCTAGAGGATGCATTCCGGTTGTATCGCTGTCATCAGATCATGAACTGCATGGAGGCCTGCCCGAAGGAACTGAATCCGACGGCGGCGATCGACAGCATCAAGCGCAAACT
>CAZDJY010000168.1:0-2629 GCA_964505835.1 uncultured Zetaproteobacteria bacterium
GCTTGAAATGAAACGCTCCCGTTCAGCGGATAAACAGACGATGCATCACTGCGATGCACCGATCCATGATGCAGGGCATCCCTGCTGCATTGGCTATCTTCCGGGCATCCTCACTAATAATACCCTGTTGTAGCCACAGGGCCCCGGCATGGATGGCGGCAGCCTCAGCGGCGATCGGCGCGGTGAATTCGGAGCGCCGGAAAACATCCACGATATCAACCGGCTCAGGGATATCGGACAGTGAGGCATACACCTTCTGGCCGAGTATTGCATCGGCCTTTGGATGCACGGGGATCATGCGATAGCCCTTATCGAGCAGAAAGGCGGCAATCTGGTGACTGGTTCGATCGGGCTTTGGCGAGCAACCGACAACGGCAATGGTTTTAGCTTCTTTCAGTATGCGGGTGATCTGCTCATCAGATGGGTTGTGCCAGGGTTTTTCACTCATGTGCGCCTCCGTTAAAGATAAAGCTTGGTACGCATGGATGCCGTTTTAATTACGCGGCCGATGGTTGTCGGATGCTTGTTGGACTATGCCATCCTAGGCAAGACAATACGATTCCGGTACCGTTGCAACGATAAGGCAGGTCGCGGATCGCCATCTGTGATGCCTTACAGCAAGCCAATGGGAGCTTTTCCGATGCGTTTGAGCGGACTGATAATCGTGTTGTTGATGTCGTGGTCGGGTGCGGCATGGGCAGCGGTCCCGGTTGATATCGCACAGCAGCGGCAATGGTTTCTGGATGCCCGGGCCGCATTAAAATCAGACCATGATGAACAGTTCGAGCAACTGAAAGCCCGTTTGAAAGATTATCCCCTCTTCCCCTATCTTGAATTATGGCAGGCCCGCAGCGCTCTTGATCTACAGCAGGATGCACGGGTTGAAACGGTTCTTGCCAGACATGCCGATATCCCGGAGGCAGTTGATCTGCGTCTGGCCTGGATAAAAAATCTGGCTGAGCGCGGGCAATGGCCGCATGTGGCAGGACAACTGACATTGATGCCGGGCGTGGAAGCCAGGCTGCCGGAGATCGTCATGGTCACCCTGTGGCGGACGGGGTATAAAGACGAGGCGCTGGCTATCTTTGGGGAGCGTTGGCGTCGCGGCGAAACTCATGCGGATATTTCTCTTGCTGTTGAGCAGGCATGGTTACAGTCGGGGCACCCGACGATTGAGGAACGCTGGGGGCGAATCTTGGTGCTTGCCAAACGAGGGCGCTGGCAACAGGCGAACGATCTGGCGGCCGCATTGTCTCCTGAACAGCAGCAGTGGCTTAAGCAATGGAAGCAGATGCAACAGGATCCCGCAAAGATATTGGCGCATTGGCCGACTGATCAGAAGTCTTCCGTAGCCAGGGCCATGTTCGGCGATCTTTTACATCGTCTGGCCAGACGGGATGTACGTCTGGCATGGCAGGCATTGAGCCACCATCGGCGCGAGGCAGGCGATGACTTTCACGTTTATCAAAAGCGTATTGCCCTTCGGGCAGCCAAACAACATGTGCCGGAAGCTACCGGCTGGCTGGCGCGGCTGCCGAAAGCGCAACAAAATAACGAAACCCGGGCATGGCGTGTGCGCCTGTATCTGTTGCAGCGGGATTATCGTCGGGCTTTGGCTACGATTCGTTCCATGCCCGAGCGGCAGCAGAAGCTGAGCCGCTGGATGTTCTGGAAGGCCGAGGCATTGAACAGTCTGGGGCGCAAGGCTAATGCCAGACGCCTTTATGAAGAGCTGGCTAAAGGACGCGGCTATTACAGTTTTCTCAGTGCCGAACATCTCGGGCAGCCGTATCAGTTTTCCGGTTCCGACTTTGAGTCTGATGCCACTGCCCGGCATGCCATTGCCGATTTACCGGCCATGCAGCGAGCTTATGAATGGTGGATGCTGGGTGAGGCGGGCAAAGCCAACCGGGAATGGTATCTGGCCATGCATGGCGCGACGCCAGGGCAGTGGAAAGCCGCAGCCGGGCTGGCGATGGACTGGGGCTGGTATGATCGCATGATTTATTCGGCCTACCGTGCCGGTGAGATGAATGCCCTGTCCTACCGATTCCCGCAAGGCTTTGAAGATTCTGTGCACAAGCTTGCCGGCGTAACAGGATTGACCCCATCATTGATCTGGAGCGTGATTCGTCAGGAATCGGCCTTTAACCAGCGGGCGGTATCGAGAACGGGAGCGCGCGGGCTGATGCAATTGATGCCGCGCACCGCACAACATGTAGCCAACAAGAACGATTTTGCTGTGCAGCCGGATGATTTATTCGATGCCGGCACGAATATTCAACTGGGCTCCCTGTATCTGTCGGAGCTGAACGAACGATTCGATGGCAAAGTGGCGCTGATGACGGCGGCTTACAATGCCGGACCGACGCGCGTTTCCCGCTGGCTGGAGCGTACGCCCTTCGAGAACAGAGCCGCCTGGATTGAGGCTATCCCGTTTAATGAAACCCGCCGTTATGTGCAGCAAGTGATGGCCTTTATGGTTGTTTACGACTGGCTGCAGGCCAAGGCTCCAAAGACACTGAGCTCGGATCTGGCCAGCCTTCCTCCGGTTAGCGAGCCTGCCCTGAATTAGGGAAGGTCTGAAAAACTACGTCCTTGTCGTTTTTCAGTACGTAAAGACAAAAGC
>CAZDJY010000169.1:0-2627 GCA_964505835.1 uncultured Zetaproteobacteria bacterium
CTTTTTGCTTGCCGGAAAGCGAAAAGTGTGATTTTCACTTTCCTTACAAATCATTGATTTGCGCACCCGTCCATGGGTGCGATGATGACTTCTTGCGAAGTCATCAATAATGAAGACTCGCCATTCATACTTGAATGATGTGCGCCTGCGGCATACCGTTGCCGCGCTTATAAATTTAAGGAAGGTCTGAAAAACTACGTCCTTGTAAATTTTTTCAGTAAGCAAAGGCAAAAGCACGGTTTTGCCTTTGCTTACAAAATCAGGCACTGATGCGCTTGATTTTGGCAGGCCATCCATGGCCTGCACGGATGCTCTGACTTTTTCAGAGTATCCTTAAGGAAATAAAAAAAGGTTATCAAAGGGGAACAAGCATGAAGAAAATTATCGCCATAGCCGGACTGGCATTGCTGGTCGGATGCAATCAACAGACAGCCGAGAAAAGCAGCGAGGTCACACTGGACAGCGACAATGCCAAACTCAGCTATTCGATCGGTCTGGATGTCGGCCAGTCATTGAAAACCCTGGGCTCCGATATCGACAAGGCCGCCTTCATGGCTGCGGTGAGCGATCGTCTGGATGGCAAGGATCAGCGCCTGAGTGTTGAGGAAGCAGGCAAGGTGAAGCAGGCCTTTTTCAAGGCCAGGGCCGAGAAGCAGATGGCAGAACAGAAAGCCAAGGGGGCTGAGAACAAGGCTGCAGGCGAGAAGTTTCTGGCCGAGAATGCCAAGAAGCCGGGTGTAACGGTCACTAAATCCGGCCTGCAGTATGAAGTTCTCAAGCAGGGTGACGGGGCCAAGCCTGTCGCTACCGACAAGGTGACGGTCAACTATCGCGGTACCCTGATTGACGGTACCGAATTCGATTCATCCTATTCGCGTGGCAAGCCGGTAACATTTCCTCTGAACGGTGTCATCAAGGGCTGGACCGAGGGCGTGCAGTTGATGAATGTAGGCTCCAAATTCAAATTCTATCTTCCTTCCGAACTTGCCTATGGCTCACGCGGAGCCGGTGCCAAAATTGGTCCGGATAGCACACTGGTGTTCGAGGTTGAACTGCTTGGTATTGAAGGTGACAAGGCCGATGCCAATGCAAGCCATGGCAACGCGGCCAAAACCGTCAACTAAATATGTTTAGTCGTCTGACAGAAAAACTCGGAGGTATTGCCGAGCGGCTGCGCGGCGCGGCACGTATCTCCGAGGCCGATCTCGATGCTACCCTGCGTGAAA
Source organism: uncultured Zetaproteobacteria bacterium (assembly GCA_964505835.1). Taxonomy (GTDB): domain Bacteria; phylum Pseudomonadota; class Zetaproteobacteria; order Mariprofundales; family Mariprofundaceae; genus JAJRVH01. The sequence goes on from CAZDJY010000169.1 coordinate 1,227, forward strand.
TGCGCATGGCATTGCTTGAGGCGGACGTGGCATTGCCGGTGGTGCGTCATCTGTTGGACGAGGTGCGTGAACGAGCACTGGGCGCCGAGGTGGCCAAAAGCCTGCAGCCGGGTCAGGTTATTATCAAAATCCTCAACGATACGCTGGCCGATATTCTTGGCGGCCAAAAACGTGATCTGGATCTGGACAGGATTCCTTCGGTGATTCTGCTATGCGGCTTGCAGGGTGCGGGCAAAACGACGACGGCTGGCAAGCTGGCGCGCCTGTTGATCGCCGAGGGGCGCAAGGTGGCGCTGACCAGTGTTGATGCCACACGTCCGGCAGCACGCGAACAGCTACAGGTATTGGCCGGGCAGGTGGATGTGCCCTACCTGGCAGGTGAGGGCTCGACGGCCGCCCAGTTGGCTGCATCAGCAGTGCGCATGGCAGGGCAGGCCGGACACCATGTATTGATTCTGGATACTGCCGGGCGTCAGGTGGTGGACGACAGCCTGATGGCTGAGATTCGCGAGGTCGGCGAGGCGGTCAATGCATCGGAGCGCCTGCTGGTGCTCGATTCGATGACCGGCCAGACTGCTTTGACTATTGCCGAGCAGTTCCATGCCTCCCTTGATCTGTCAGGTTGTGTTCTAACCAAGACCGATGCCGATGTGCGCGGCGGTGCAGCGCTTTCCGTGGCTCACAGTACCGGCGTTGCCATTCGCTATGTCGGTACCGGCGAGAAGATCGATGCCTTTGAGGCATTCGATCCGCAACGTTTTGCCGGCCGCATCCTTGGCCAGGGTGATGTCGTTGGTCTGGTTGAAAAGATTCAGTCGAATGTGGATCAGGATAAGGCTGAGAAGCTGGCGGCCAAGGTCAAGAAAGGTTCGTTCGACCTGATGGATTTTGCCGAGCAGTTGGGGCAGATGCAGAACATGGGTGGCATGGCCGGCATGTTGAAGATGTTGCCGGGCGTGAAACTACCGCAGGAAGCCATGGCGCAGATGGATGATAAGCCCATGAAGCGTATGCAGGCGATGGTCTATTCTATGACCGCCAAAGAGCGGCGTTATCCGAAACTGATCAACGGTAGCCGCAAGAAGCGCATTGCTGCTGGTTCCGGCACCAGCATTCAGGAGCTGAACAAGATGCTCAAGCAGTTTACCCAGATGCAGAAGATGATGAAGAAGATGAAGGGGTCCAAGGGCAAGCGCATGATGGCACAGATGGCTGGCAAGCTGGGCGGCATGGGCGGCGGTATGCCGCCGGGTATGCCGAAATTCTAAGGATGCTCTGAAAAAATCAGAGCATCCGTGCAGGCCATGGATGGCCTGCCAAAATCATGCGCGTAAGTGCCTGATTTTGTACGCCAAGGCAAAAGCGCGGTGGCTCTTCTCCGGTCTTGTGAGTGAAGATCAG
>CAZDJY010000170.1:0-2608 GCA_964505835.1 uncultured Zetaproteobacteria bacterium
CGTTTCAGACGATACCACTGCGCCTTGCGGGTTTGCCAGAAGGTCCGGTATTCATCTTCACTGACCTCTTCATCCTGATTGCTGTCCATGGATTTGAAACGGTCTTCGGCGCGTTGATTGACCATGGTCATGTATTCTTCAAACGAAACCCCTTCACTGGTATCCAGATCAAGCTCCATGAAGCGGCGGACAATTTTGTCGGTGGGCGTCATGGGGCCGCTCGGCTTTGCGACTTCATCTTCCTGAGGCAGAGCAGATTCGCCTGTTGCCTCGCCTGCAGTCTTATCAGCTATTACGCCGCTCTCGGGAGCAGACGGCCCGGAGATTGCGGCAGGCAGTTGCTCGGGCGTGCTTGCAGTTTCGCCCTCGGCAAGGGCCAAGCCCGGCAGGGCGACAGATAATAAGGCGACAGACAATGATATGGGCAGGAAAGTACGGTGAAAAACAGACATGGCAGACCTCGGTGCTGGGGATACTTTGCCATCCTAGGCGACTGGCGGCATCATATCCAGATTCTACATGCGCGGGCCGATTACATGGGCGACGGCCGCGTTGAGAGAGGGGTCAGGGTGAAGGCATATCTGGATTTGATGCGACATGTGCGCGATCACGGCGTACAGAAAGGAGATCGTACCGGCACAGGTACGAAATCGGTGTTCGGTTATCAGATGCGCTTTGATCTGGCGGCCGGCTTCCCTCTGGTGACCACCAAGAAAGTGCATCTGAAATCCATTATCCATGAACTGTTATGGTTCCTTAAAGGCGATACGAATACCGCCTATCTGCGTGAAAACGGGGTCAGCATCTGGGATGAGTGGGCGACATCATCCGGCGATCTCGGCCCGGTTTACGGCTATCAGTGGCGCAACTGGCCCGCCCCGGACGGCACACATCTTGATCAGATTGCGGCGCTGGTTGAACAGATCAAAAACAAGCCGAACTCGCGCCGTCTGATCGTCTCGGCCTGGAATGTGGCCGACTTGCCGGATGAATCGATCTCGCCGCAGGCCAATGTCGAACAGGAAAAGATGGCGCTGGCACCGTGTCATGCATTTTTCCAGTTTTATGTGGCGGATGGCAAGCTGTCGTGTCAGCTGTATCAGCGCAGTGCCGATATCTTCCTCGGCGTGCCGTTCAATATCGCTTCCTACGCATTGCTGACGATGATGGTGGCTCAGGTTTGCGGCCTTGAGGTCGGTGATTTCGTCCATACCTTCGGCGATGCGCATCTGTATTCCAATCATACCGAGCAGGTCGAGACCCAGCTGGCGCGAGAACCGTATGCGTTGCCTGTGATGCGTCTGAATCCGGACGTGCAGGATATCTTCGCCTTCACCTATGATGATTTTGAACTTAGTGATTACCAGTGTCATCCGGGCATTCGTGCGCCGATTGCCATCTAAGCTGATATGATTTCGTTGATCTGGGGACAGGATGTGAATGGCTTGATCGGCAAGGATAACCAGTTGCCGTGGCATCTGCCGGCCGATATGGCCTGGTTCAGGAAACAGACGATGGGCAAGCCGATATTGATGGGCCGCAAGACCTACGAATCCATCGGCCGCCCTTTGCCGGGAAGGACAAACATTGTTATAACAACACAGGATATCCGGATTGAAGGCTGTCGTGTGGTGCACTCCATCGAGGAGGCGGTGCGGGCGGTGGATGATCTGGGCAGTGAGATGGATGAATTAATGGTGATGGGTGGCGCTGAGGTCTACAAGCAGTTTCTGCCCGAAGCCGATCGCCTGTATATCACCGAGATTCATCAGAGATTTGAAGGCGATGCCTGGTTTCCGCCCTTCGATCGCTCCATGTGGCTGGAGACCTTTCGCGAGGATCATCCGGCCGACGATGCCAATCCCTATGCATATTCTTTCCTGATCATGGAACGCATCTGACATGCAGGGTGAGGCCATGGTAAGCCGTTATCACCTGCTGCTGTTGGCCGCTTTTATACTATTGATGAGCTGGTCGGCATGGCAGCCGCATGATTATTTCACATGGTTCCTCGAGGTTGCACCGGCGATGATCGGCCTGATGCTCATCCTTGCCAGTTATCGGCGCTTTAGGCTGACGGATATGGTCTATACGCTGATCCTGATCCATAGCGCCATTCTGATGATCGGCGGTCACTACACCTACGCCGAGATGCCACTATTTAACTGGCTGCGCGACAGCTTCGATCTGGCGCGCAATTATTATGACCGGGTCGGCCATGTGGCGCAGGGCTTTATCCCGGCCATTATCGCGCGAGAGATTCTTATCCGCTTGAGTCCGCTGAAGCCCGGTAAGTGGCTGTTCTTTATTGTCACCTGCATTTGTCTGGCGATCAGCGCTTTTTATGAAATGGTTGAATGGTGGGTAGCTGTTTCATCCGGTGATGATGCGGTGGCATTTCTGGCGACCCAGGGCGATGTCTGGGATACCCAGTGGGATATGTTCTTGGCCTTTATTGCGGCCATGGCTTCACAACTGCTTCTGGCCCACTGGCATGATCGGCAGTTAAGTGCAGGTGACATACAAAACTAATGACTCCCAGATTGATATTCACTGAATCTTCAAGACTTCGAAATATTTGATTTCTGGAATCATTCCACCGACAAAC
>CAZDJY010000171.1:0-2603 GCA_964505835.1 uncultured Zetaproteobacteria bacterium
TTGCCGATTACGAGGCCGATAAGAAGAAGCGCCTCGGCGAGGAGGCGACTCAGCCGCACCGCATGAAATACAAGAAACTGGTGCACTAGCCCGGACTATTCATAAATGCTGCCGCGCCCTGACTTGTTCATTTGCCCGCAACGAATCCTTCGTACCCCAGGGCACTTTCTCTGCGCAAGCGCATTCACCTTGTCAGTCGTCCGTATGCACTGCTACGGACTTCTTCCTCAGAATCCGTTGCGAACAAATGTCCGGCGTCATCATCACGGCGATTCATGAATAGTCGGGGCTAGGATTTCTCATCGGCTTCAAAAAAACGACCTGTTCAGGGGCGTTTTTTAGCTCGTGGATCACTGCAGCCGGCGGGTGAGCCGGCAGGCTTCGTTAAGACTGGCTGACACTCTCCGTTAACAGCTTTTGCACCGACTGGCTGAGCAGCGAAATGCGGAATGGCTTGTGCAGGGTGCCGGTGTGGGGCGTGGCGGTATAACTTGCCATGCTCTCGGTGGGATCAAAAGCAGTGGCAAACAGGATCGGTACATGCGGATTGATGGCGCGAATTCGGTTTGCCGCCTGAGTGCCGTTCAGACCGGGCATCACGACGTCCATAATGACCAGCCGAATCTCGTCCTGCTGCTGTTTGAACTTCTCCACGCCCTGTTGCCCGCTTGTGGCAGCCATGGATTGATAACCCAGCCCTTCAAGCACTTCGCAGGCGGCTTCCCTGAAGGCCGGTTCATCATCGACCACGAGGATGGTCTCGCCGTGGCCGCGGATAATCTCACCGGAATGTTCATCGGCATTAATATCATCCTCTTTGCGCGGGATGTAAATATCGATGCGGGTGCCGCAGCCGACATCGCTGTTGACATGGATGCAGCCGCCCAGCCGACGGATATAGCCGTATACCATCGGCAGCCCGAGGCCCGTCCCCTGGCCAACCTCGCGGGTGGTGAAGAATGGCTCGAAGATATGCTTTTGCACATCCTCCGGGATGCCTTCGCCATTATCGCTCATCCACAGATGGATCAGCTTGCGCGACGACAGGCTGGGGCATGACTTGATGAAATCATCATCGGCATTGAAGGATTCCAGGCTAAGTCGAATGAGTGGTTTATCAACGTGGGCGACGGCATGGATGGCATTGTGCAGCAGGTGCGTCATGGCCTCCTGCAGCTTGGATTGATCGGCATTGATGGCAAGCTCTTTGACTTGGTGATCCAGGCTTAATTCGAATTGAATCCCATGGTTCAGCGACGGCCGTATGATGGTTTCAAACTCGCGAACAAAACGTCCCATATCGGTGCGCTTCGGATGCAGCTGGCTTTTGCGGGCAAAGACGAGCATTTGCTCGATCATATCGGCCGAGCGCTCGATCAGGGCTTCGATGCGGTCCAGTCGTTCAGCGATTTATCATCCGTGGCCTGTTGGCGTAGCAGGTACAGATTACCCTGCATGCCGGCCAGCGCATTGTTGAATTCGTGAGCAATACCGCCGACCAGTGTGGCGGTGGTATCCATACGTTCGGCCATCTGCAGCTGATCGGTCATCAACTGCTGTTGCTGTTTACGGGTGCTGATGTCATTGATGATGCCGTAGACGCAGTCGAGCTGTCCCTTTCGGTCATAGCAGATGGTGATGGTTTCACCGAACCAGCGAGCATCGCCTTCGTTATGGGTTTGATAGGCAAAATCCAGACAGTCGTTTTGATGCTTGATGGCATCGCTTAATTGAGTTGTATTGGCGATGCGCTGCCCATCTGCCAGACCCCAGCTCCACAAGCGTTGATTCTGGATCGTCTCGGGAGGGATATTCAGAATCTGCATGGATTTTCCCGAGATGCCGCTGTAATGGATGCCGTCACTGGACCACCAGAAACAGGCCGGCAGTATCTGCATCATCTCAATGATATGTTCCTTCAGGTCATCGTGCGAATGACGCAGATGCTGATAGACATCGAGGATTTCCGAGGCTTCCTCGGGCAGATGGGCCTCAAGTTCATCAAGGCCTTCCTGAGTCATGGTGGGTGTAATAAGGGATTGCTTGATCTGGTTGACCGGTGCTATCAGGCGGCGCTCCAATACCCGGTGCAGACCGATAATGGACAGGCCCACAAGCACCAACATCAACAGGCCTGTCCACGCCGTGGTCGCAAGGATCGCAATGGTGACGGGGCGATCATCCATGATCAGGGCGATTGAGCTGCTATGCCCCGGAATCTTGCGAGTATACATATGCAGGTGCCCGAGCGAGCGAACCAGCATGCCGAGGTTGCCCATGGTCACAGGCTGGGTGAGTTGCAGGGTAGCCTTTTCATCCTTGGTGATTGAAGCATGCATGAGCTGGCCGCTGGCATCGATAAGCAGAATGGCGGAAATCAGCGGTTGCTCGATCAGCGCATCACCTTCTTCCTGGATGGATTTACGATCTTGTTCGTCCAGATGTTTGGCGAATTCGGTGGCCTGATATTGCAGCCGATGCTCGGCCATCAGGTCAACGATATAGGTCTGAAGGCTTTGAAAGGAAAGCAGGAATACGATGCCGAGGAAAACAAAAAAGGCGCCGCTCCACATCAGCAGCGTGCGGGTCAGATCCTTCTTTAA
>CAZDJY010000172.1:0-2595 GCA_964505835.1 uncultured Zetaproteobacteria bacterium
TCCGATCGCTATATCTCTGATCGCTTCCTGCCGGACAAGGCGATCGATCTGGTTGATGAGGCCTGTGCCTCGATTCGTACCGAGATGGATTCCATGCCGGCCGAGCTTGATGAGGTCACACGCAAGACCATGCGCCTGGAAATCGAAGAAACGGCGCTGAAGAAGGAAAAGGATGCCGCCAGTCAGGAACGTTTGAAGGCCTTGAGGAAAGAATTGGCCGACCTGAAGGAAGAGCGCGATGCCATGCGCTCCCAATGGGAAAAGGAAAAGGGTGCGATCGGGCAGGTGCAGGCGTTGCGCGAACAGATTGAGCAGGCGCGACTGGATATCGAGGCAGCCGAGCGCAACTACGAGCTGGAGCGCGTGGCTGAACTGCGCTATGGCACCTTGCCGAAACTTGAGGCCGAACTTGCCGAGCTTGAGCAGGGGGCAGACGACAAGGCGCTGCTGCGTGAAGAAGTCAGCGAGGAAGAGATTGCCGAGGTGGTGGCCCGCTGGACGCATATCCCGGTGACCCGCCTGATGGAAGGCGAGCGCGAAAAGCTGCTGAAGCTTGATTCGGTGCTGCATGAACGGGTTATTGGTCAGAATGAAGCGGTCAGGGCCGTTGCCGATGCGGTGCTTCGGGCGCGTGCCGGCATCAAGAATCCGAAAAGGCCGATCGGTTCGTTCCTGTTTCTCGGTCCGACCGGTGTCGGCAAGACAGAGCTGGCGCGTACGCTGGCCCGCTCATTATTTGATTCGGAAGAGAACATGGTGCGCATCGACATGTCCGAATATATGGAAAAGCATGCGGTCTCGAGATTGGTTGGCGCCCCTCCGGGCTATATTGGCTTTGAGGAAGGCGGTCAATTGACCGAGGCGGTGCGTCGTAAGCCGTACTGTGTCCTGCTGCTCGATGAGGTCGAGAAGGCGCATCCGGATGTGTTCAATATATTGTTGCAGATGCTTGATGACGGACGTCTGACGGACAGTCATGGCCGAACGGTGAACTTCCGGAACACCATCGTTATCATGACCAGCAATATCGGTTCGGAGTATCTGCTTGAGGGTATCGGGGCGCATGGCGATATTTCCGACGCGGCCCGGGAGCAGGTGATGGGCGCGCTGCGCGCACATTTCCGTCCGGAGTTCCTCAACCGTGTCGATGATACAGTGCTGTTCCGGCCGCTGCAGGAGCAGGATGTGGCCGCCATTGCTGATTTGTTCCTGGATGAACTAAAGCAACGTCTTGCAGGGCAGGATGTATCGCTTGATGTGGATGACGGCGCCCGTTCATGGCTGGCGCATGAGGGTTATGATCCAGTGTTCGGAGCGCGGCCGTTGAACCGCTTCATCCAGCAGCATGTCGAAACGCCTGTGGCGCGCATGCTGATTGCAGGCGAGGTGTTGCCGGGCGGCACGTTGAGCGTCGTAGCCGGGAAAGACGGTCTGAAATTCTCGGCTACATGAGGCCCCTTAGGGTAAGCTTTCCCCCCGAGGGGCAGTCTTTACCACTATTCCCCTTGACCCGCGATGGTACGCTTGCACGGTGGATGAATTTGCGGTAGCAAGTCGTTCCCAATCTCGAGAGGAGGATACTGAAGATGAAAAAAATGTTGATGATCGCAGCTACGGCTGCATTTATGATGAGTGGCTTTGCTGTAACAGAAGCTGTTGCGGGTAAATTTAACGTCAAGAAATGTAAGGCTTGCCATGCAGTAAGCAAGAAAAAGGTCGGCCCTGCATGGAAAGATGTGGCGGCAACTTATGGCAGTGCTGAAGTGCTGGCTCAGGTATTCAAGGATGGCTTTAAGAAGGAAGATCGCAAAGTGATCGCTGCCAACAGCAAGTGGAAGAGCAAAGCTGGCATGATGACAGGTCAGTACAAGAAGAATATCAGAGGTCATGAAGACGAAGCTGCCAAGGCACTGTTTGATGCTGTGGCACGGGGCAAGATTTAATCTTGTAAAACCGGCCTGATTCATCCCTCGGCAGATTTATCGCTTGGTAACACTGCCGCAGATGATTGATAGCTCAGGGGCGGCCTTTTGGCCGCCCCTTTTTGTTGCCGGAGCATTTATTTCGATGGTCTCTTTGCCCTTGATGTATGCTCTGACGGGGCTTGTTTCTACTGGTATGTTAAGGAAGGTCTGGGAACTACGTACTTGTAGTTTTGCAGTACGCAAAGGCAAAAGCGTGGTGGTCCTTCTCCGGTTTGACCTTTGCTCACAAAATCAGGCACTTACGCGCTTGATTTTGGTAGGCCATCCATAGCCTGCACGGATGCTCTGACTTTTTCAGAGCATCCTTAACAGCCGCGAGCCAGGCCTTGCTCTGTGGGCGGCCTTGCGATAGCAAGCTAGTTACAGTACTCGAGAGGAGGTGATTGGATGAAGAAAATGTTGATGATCGCAGCTGCGGCTGCATTCGTGATGGGCGGCATGGCTGCGACCACGGCTACAGCTGAAGCGGGTGCTCTGGGCAAATGTAAGGCCTGCCACAATCTGGACAGCGACAAGAGGAAAGTGGGCCCTGGCCTGAAGACTGTCTTTGGCCGTAAGAATGCCCAGATGGCTGACATGAAGTACAGCAAGAGCATGAAGGCTCACGCTG
>CAZDJY010000173.1:0-2589 GCA_964505835.1 uncultured Zetaproteobacteria bacterium
TCAGGTTCCATACGGCCGTCATAGTCGATCCCAAGGCCGGATCATTCCGCAACACCATGTATCCTGAATACAAAGCCCATCGTCCGCCCATGCCAGAGGAACTGGCCGCCCAGTGGCCGCGGGTGTTCGAAGTCACCGAGGCATTCAATCTGCCTCTCTTATGTCTGGATAATTATGAAGCAGACGATGTGATTGCCACCCTTGCCCTGCAGGCCGAAGCCATTGGCTGGGATGTCACCATCGTCTCCACTGACAAAGATTTGATGCAACTGGTCAACGAACGCATCTGGATGCTCGATACGATGCGGCGCAAGGAATACGGCATCGAAGAGGTAAAAGAAAAATGGGGCGTTGGCCCTGAACGTATCCACGACTTGCTGGCTCTGGCCGGTGATTCGGCCGATAACATCCCGGGCGTGCCCGGCATCGGGCCGAAAACCGCAGTGCAACTCCTGGAGGCATACGGTGATCTTGAAGGCGTGCTGCAACATGCGCCGGAAATCAAGCAAACCAAGCGCCGGGAAAATCTTATCGAGTTTGCCGAGGATGCGCGCCTGTCCTACCGTTTGGTGGAACTGGTAACCGATGCCCCTGTCGACATCGAACTCGATGCATTGGCCGTACAAGATCCGGATCGACCACACCTGGCGAAAGCCTTTAAGGAGCTGGAATTCCGCCGCCTTCTGGCCGAATTCTCCGATGATGCTGACACCCCTGCAACAGAGACTGCCAGCCAGCCAATGATAGCGCGCCCGGACACAGCCGAATCCGGAGCTTCGATATCTGCGCCAACCGTCGGCCAACGCACCGACCACCTGATTCAGGATGAGCCCGGCTTGCAACGCCTGCTCAGTACACTCTCTAAGGCAGAACTGATTGCCGTGGATACCGAAACCACATCGCTGGCCACCCACGATGCTGAACTGGTTGGCATCTCGTTCGCCGTGCAGCCGGGTGAAGCCTATTATATCCCGCTCGCGCATCGCATCACCGATCTGCTGGAAAGCCCGCCGGTGCAATTGCCGATGGAGCAGGTTCTGGATGCGCTGAAGCCCATACTGGAAAGCGATGCTATCAAGAAATGCGGCCACAATCTGAAATACGATATTCAGGTATTCCGTCGTGCCGGCATGGAACTGGCCGGCATCGCCGCCGACTCGATGTTATTGGCTTACTGCCTGTATCCGGGCAAATACGCGCCCAAGATGGATAGCGTCGCCGAGGATTATCTCGACTACAGCTGCACCTCATACACAGATGTTGCAGGCAAGGGAGCAAAACAAATCGGCTTTGATGCTGTCCCTCTGGACAGGGCCACACCCTATGCCTGCGAAGATGCCGATATCGCCCTGCGTCTGACCCGGCATTTGCGCGATCTGCTGAACGCCGAATCGCGCCTTGATCGCCATGACCAGATTGAACTACCGACATCGCTGGTCCTCGCCGACATGGAATGGCACGGCGTGCGTATTGATGGTGCTCAGCTGGCGGTACTGTCGGAAGATTTCGGTCAGCGTATCCGGACACTGGAATCCGAAATCCACGCTGCAGCCGGTGTTGAATTCAATATTCAGTCGCCCAAACAGCTCGGGGTTCTTTTGTTCGAGACGCTTGGTATTCCCGGCGGAAAGAAAACCAAATCCGGCCAGTGGGCCACCGGCCAGAGCGTACTGGAAAAGCTTGCCGACGAGCATGACGTGCCGCGCCTGATTCTCGAGGTGCGAGCCCTGAGCAAGCTGAAATCCACCTATACCGATGCGCTGCAAAAACTGGTGCATCCAGAGACAGGACGCGTACACACATCCTACAATCAGGCCATCACCTCCACAGGTCGATTATCGTCCACCGACCCGAACCTGCAGAATATTCCGATTCGCAGCAGTGAAGGGCGGGAGATTCGCAAGGCATTCGTAGCCGAGCCGGGGAACATCCTGCTGGCGGGGGATTATTCGCAGATCGAATTGCGCCTGATGGCACATTTCTCCAAGGATCAGACACTGGTCGAGGCCTTTCGAAACGGCGAGGATATCCACGCCGCCACAGCAGCCGCGGTCAATGGCGTGCCGCTGGATCAGGTCAGCGGCGAGATGCGGAGAAACGCCAAGATCATCAACTTCGGCATCCTCTACGGCATGAGCGCCTTTGGTCTGGCCAAGCAGCTGGATATGGATCGCAAGCAGGCACAGACATTTATTGACACCTATTTTGACAAATATCGGCAGGTTCGCGCCTTCATGGATGAAACGCTGGAGCAGGCCCGTGCAGCCGGCTTTGTCGAGACACTGCTCGGGCATCGGGTGTATGTGCCCGATATTCTTGCCGGTAACGGCATGCACCGCGCCTATGCCGAGCGCACGGCCATTAATGCTCCGTTGCAGGGCTCGGCGGCCGACATCATCAAGGTGGCGATGATCAATCTGCATCGTCGTCTAAAGCAGGAAATACCGCAGGCCCATATCATTCTGCAGGTCCATGATGAACTGGTCATTGAAACACCCGAAGCCCTGGCCGATCAGGTCAGCGATATCATGCGGGAAGCCATGCAATCGGCAGTTGCGCTCGACGTACCGCTGATCGTCGATATCGGCA
>CAZDJY010000174.1:0-2572 GCA_964505835.1 uncultured Zetaproteobacteria bacterium
ATGACAATGCGTAATATTCATCTCATCAGTGCCAGCGCCGGATCCGGCAAGACCTACTCATTGACCGAAAAGGTGCTCGAAGCTGTCCAGTCGGGGATTGCGCCTGAACGTATCCTGGCAGTCACCTTTACCAATAAAGCCGCTGCTGAATTGAAAGAGCGCATTCGAGGGAGCTTAACCTCACAGGACGATGCCGAATTGTTGGAGAAATCCGGTGCACTTGCAGATGCCTATATCGGAACGGTTAACAGCATCTGTGCCCGTCTGCTGAAGGAATTTGCCTTTGATGCCGGTGACTCACCGGCTGTAGATATTATGCCGGAGCAGGAGGCAGAACGCTTGTTCCGCTTGTCCGTGGCGCATGTGATCGACAGCCATTATTCTGATCTATCCGGTGCTGCCCGCAGGCTTGGGCGGGATGGCAGCGGATCGGGCTACGCCAAAAAGCCGGATTGGCGTGATGATGTGCACTCGATTGTCGATCTTGCCAGAGCCAACGGTCTGGATGAAACAGCCGTCAGGAATTTGGCTGTAGATTCTGTTGCAGGGCTGAAAAAGCATCTTGGGAAACCCCACAAGTCACTGTCCAATAAAAATCTACTGAAGCTTGTAAGAACAGCCATCACAGAAATTTCTGCAGTTGATGATGAAACAAAGACAACCAGGACAGCTCTTTCTGCACTGCGGCAAGCAGCGCATGGGCTTGAGAACGGCTATATTCTGTGGGTTGATTGGCGCAAACTGGCAGATATTTCAGCAGGCAAATCAAGTGGCGCGAATGCGTATCTGGAGCCGGTCAGGGAATATGCGTCCCAATTGCAACATCATCCTGAACTACACCGCGATATAGAAACACTGATCAATGGCGTATTTTCCTCCGCATCAGAATCGCTGGAGGCATTTGCTTCGTATAAACGAATTAACGGCCTGATGGATTTTACTGATCAGGAAAGCAAGGTGTTACGTCTAATGGATTCCGAGCATGTGTGTCGGCGTTTGGCTGAAAATATTGATCTGGTGCTGGTTGATGAATTTCAGGATACCAGCCCGATTCAGTTAGCTCTGTTCGGTAAACTGGCATCATTGGTTAACCGGAATATATGGGTGGGTGATCAGAAACAGGCGATTTACGGCTTTCGCGGCACCGATCCGAAGTTGATGGATGATGTGATTGCGCAGTTGGATGCGAATCAGATCGGAGTACTGGAGGATTCGTACCGTTCACGCCCATCTCTGGTGGCCTATGCCAACGAGGTGTTCGTTCACGCCCTGGATGGTCTTATTCCGGCTGAACGTGTGCGTTTGAATCCCAAGCGTACGAATCATGCAAACCAGAGTGAAGCTTTGGGCATCTGGATGTTGTCCGGGATAACCAAAGGTGCGCGCACCGGAGCGCTGGCAGACGGGATAGCCCGATTACTCAGAAAACCGGATCATTATCAGATAGTGGATAGGGATAGTGGCAAACTCAAGCCGCTCAAGGCGGGAGATATTGCCGTGCTTAGCCGTTCCAATGATGCATGCCGTGAGATTGCCGAAGCCCTGGCCTGCTATGGCATCTGTGCATCGGTGGGCAGAGGTGCGTTGTTTGCGCAGCCTGAATTGATCATTGCATTGGCCAGCCTGCATTTATTGGCAGATCCATCGGATCGCCTGGCGCTGACCGAACTGGTGAATGGATTGCCCGAACATGCATCCTCCAGGTCATGGCTGACTGAATTGGCGCGCGATCCGGAACATGCGCCTGATCAGTGGAAACAGGATAGACGTATTCGGCAATTGCTTGATGTGAAGGTTGTGGATCAGTCGCCATTGGAACTGTTTGAGCTGGTAGGGGATATCATGGATATAGAGGGCTATGCATTCAAAACCATCAATCCGCCACAAACACTGGCCAATATCGAAGCACTTTCCAGCCTGATAGGCGATTATCAGGGGGCAACCAAGGCACGGCACGAAGCAGCAACCCTGCCCGGCCTTATGTATTGGTTGGGTCAGCAGGACGATCCCGGCATGCCCGAAGGACAAGGTGAAGATACGGTTCAGGTGTTAACCTATCACCGCTCCAAAGGCCTGGAATGGCCCTTGGTGATTCTGAATGGTCTGGACTCGCAAGCGCGGTTTTCCCCCTTTGGTGTCACTGTGGTTGGAGCGGATCATTTCGATCCGACAGCACCATTGGCAGACAGAGGGATTCGTTTCTGGCCGGAGCCGTTCAATGGCAAGGATTTACCTTTCGGCGAATCGATTGAAGACTCAGGCGAATATGCCAACGCAGAAATGCGGGAAGCCCAGGAACGCCAGCGCTTGATGTACGTTGGTATGACAAGGGCGAGAGATTACTTGATTCATGCCATTCCATACTACACGCGCAAAAAAACTGCTCCGCCCGAGGTGCATGCCGACTGGCTAGATGCGCTGATCGTTGGAGACGGGAAAATTCGTATCCCCGATGCAGAAGATGATCCTTGTGCGATTACTGTGGGGGAAGAGCAGTTTGCCTGTATTCGCACGGTTCATACGGAAGATGAAAACCCGGAACCACTGGCATTGGATGAACCGGAGTGGTTTG
>CAZDJY010000175.1:0-2528 GCA_964505835.1 uncultured Zetaproteobacteria bacterium
GATTAATCGGCAGCCGGGCCTGCCATCTTTCTGTGACAAACTCATAAAAAATGCCCGTCTGCATGAGCAAACGGGCACAGAATTTAAATCAAACCCTTAGGGTTTGTGAAATCAGGCGGCTTTTTTGATCTTGCCGGAGCGCAGGCAGCCTGAGCACACCTTCATCTTCCGAGTCTGACCTTCGAACACAGCGCGTACATTATGCAGGTTCGGCAGAAAACGACGACGGGTCGTGTTGTGCGCGTGACTGACGTTATTGCCGGTTGCCGGGCCCTTTCCACATACTTCGCAACGCTTTGCCATGACTGTTACCTCCGTAAAACGGCGCGCACTTTAGGTGAATGCAGTCCGGCATTCAAGCAAAAAGATACTTTGTCGGGGTGACCCTGGCTGATGGCGAAGCAGATTGCGGTTGAGCAGGGTAGTCGCATCGGTCAACATGCTGCCATGAAAGCGTCCATATACCCGGTTCTTGCAAGGCCGCTCGGTTGTGTGAAAGGCATCGGCCCGGCGCTGGAAAAGAAATTGCTGGGCCGCGGGATATCTTGTATCGGCGATCTGCTGTTGTTTCTTCCCAAGACCTATATCGATGATCGCTATGTGACGGATATGGGGATGCTGCAGGAGGGCGTCGATACGCGTGTTCGGGGTGTGATTATCAGCAAGGCCGCGCGCGGTTATGGGCGCAGAAAGCAGGTGAGTATCAGGTTGGCCGATAAGACCGGAGAAATTGCGCTGCAGTTTTTTCATTCCGCTTATATGATGAGCGATGCGCGATTGTCTGAGGGACGCGCTATCAGTGTGCGCGGCGTGGTCGAACGTTGGCAGGGGCGCTGGCAGATGACACATCCCGACTGGCAGCTGGCTGAGCAATTTACCCCCGGGTTTCGGCCAAAATACGGCAGCCTTGCAGGTCTGGGCGGCAAGCGAATGGCATCAATCATCGCTCAGGCGCTGAAGCTAATCCCTGTTGATGCTGCCAGCCCACTTGATGAGGCTGTTCGTGCGCCACAGCTGTTCCCTGATGTTCCAGGCCTTGCGCAGGCATTAAGGCAAATCCATGCACCAGCAACAGCAGAGATGTCGCCGATATCGCAGGCCATCACGCGGCTGAAAAGCGAGGAGATTCTTGTCTATCTGTATCTGATGCGGATGAAGCGCAAACGAGCTGATTGTGCGGCTGTTGTTTTGACCTCCGAACCGCAAGAGGAAAAAGATAAACTTGTTGCTCGTTTGCTGGTGTCTTTGCCTTACCCGTTGACCCAGGCACAGCAGGGGGTCTGGCAGGAGATTTCAGCCGATCTGGCCTCGGGCCATCGTATGCATCGATTGCTGCAGGGCGATGTTGGAGCCGGCAAAACATGGGTGGCGGCTTTGTGTATGGCCAGAGCGGCCGAACATGGGATGCAGGCGGCCATGTTGGCGCCGACCGAAGTTCTAGCGAGCCAGCATGCCGAAACACTGGCGGATTTATTCAAACCACTGGGGCTTGAGGTCGGCCTGTTGACCGGCAGCAGCAAGGCAGCCGAACGTCGTAAACTTACCCAACGTCTGGCTTCGGGTGAATTGAAGCTCATTGTCGGAACGCATGCTTTACTCTCTGATGATGTTGAGTTCCAACGCTTGGGCTTGGCGCTGGTGGATGAACAACATCGTTTCGGGGTCAGACAGCGCTGGGGCCTGACTGAAAAGGGTGATGGTGTCCATCTGCTGGGCATGACAGCTACGCCAATTCCGCGTTCGATGGCCATGGCCCTGTATGGTGATATGGATTTGAGTCTGATGCGCGGCATGCCTCCCGGACGCAAGCCGGTTGAAACCAGGGTGTTGCCCGCTTCGCGTATGAAAGCGCTGGCTGAAGGCATGCAGCGTATCCTTGATCAGGATGGTGAGCATGGTGAGGGGCGTATCTACTGGATCGTACCGCGTATCGATGAGGATGAGGATGGCGTTTCGGTCGATCAGCGGGCTGAGCTATTGCAGGGATACTTCCCGGATGCCGATGTAAAGGGGCTGCACGGGCGCATGAAGTCGGTGGAGAAACAACGGATACTCAATGCCTTTGCAGGGGGCACATGCCGGATTCTTGTATCGACGACCGTGGTTGAAGTGGGTGTGGATATCCCCTCTGCCCGGCTGATAGTGATTGAGCAGGCGGAGCAGTACGGGCTGGCACAATTGCATCAGTTGCGAGGCCGTGTCGGTCGCTCGAACGATCAGGGTTATTGCGTGTTGATCGCCGGGGATGGCTTATCCGAGACTGCGATGCAGCGACTGAAGCTCATGGAGAAGAGTCACGACGGCTTGGAGCTGGCCGAGTCCGATCTGAAGCTGCGCGGGGCGGGAGATGCCGTGGGCACAAGGCAGAGCGGTGAGGCTGGTTTCAGATTATTGGATCTTGTATCTGACGCTGCACTGATTCGCCAGTGGCATGAGCACCTGCCAGATACCGCGATGGATGAAGAGATTCAGCGCTTTTGGCGGCCGCTTGCCGAGAGTGTGGATTAATCTGCCACCGGCAGGTGTTC
>CAZDJY010000176.1:0-2526 GCA_964505835.1 uncultured Zetaproteobacteria bacterium
CCGTTATACGGCTCGCTGATGTGGAGGGACTTAAACAGGAAGCCGAACATGGCATCGGCTTCCTGTTGCTCAACGATCACCTCGAGAATCTCTTTCTCGGAGTGCTCTACGAGTCCGTGCAATGCCCTTGGCGTATTCGGTGCAGTTCCGCGGGCCAGATGAACCTGCGCCCTGAGTAATCCGAATTCGGATTTCATCTCCTCCATCACCTTCACCGCCTTGCCTTTGGGAATGATGCAGGTGATCAGACGGGGACTTTCGTTGCTGGTCATTTCTTGCCCCTGAGCCTTTCCAGAAGTTCAGTCGGGATATGGGTGGCCGCCTTTTCGACCGGGGTGACATACATAAAACCCATGCCCGGCGTATCGAGTTGAGCGGCCTTGTGCATGACCTCGAAGATGTGGTCCAGATGATCGGTCGAAGCGAGGATACTGATGACCTCTTTTTCCACTTCTACAGCCACACCCAGAATGCCGAGACGTTCGCGGATGCCGCTGCCGCGAGCAAAGTGGACGGTAGCGCCGGATGCACCGGCAGCCTGAGCTGCACGTACAATATCGTCGGCCTTGCCTCGCTGTACGATGCAGGTGATCAGTGCAACATCGGTCAATACGGCGATTTCATTCTTCTTCATGATGTTTCTCCTGCGGCCAGCGATGTCTGAATATCGTCCGTTGCCCGTTTGCGGCGTACGCTCCACTTGATCCACAGACCCGTGGCCAACACTGAAAGAATCGGCCCGATGGACGCCATAGCGAGGATGCCGAAGCCTTCCACGGCACTGACAGCATCTCCCAGCCCCAGGCCCATCGCCAGCACTAGTGGCACGGTAACAGGCCCTGTCGTGACGCCGGCGCTGTCCCATGCGATGTTGACGAATTCCTCACTGGAAAACAGCGTGAAAGAAGCAGCCAGCAGGTAGCCGGGAATCAATATCCATGCCAGCGGCCATGCGAAGATAACCTTCAGAATACCAACAGTTAGCCCCAGTCCGACCCCGAACGATACGGCATAGATCAGCGTGGATTTTCTGAATGCTCCCTGGGTCAGGTTTTCCACAGTCATGCCCAGTGCATTCAGTGCCGGCTCAGCAAGCGTGGCTCCGAACCCTAGGAACCATGCGAACAGGGCGGTCACGGTAATGCCGATGCCAAACATATAGAGGGGCGAATCGCTGACCGAGGCGATGTGACTGAAGGTCGCCGGCACTAGCGCACCCGACTGGGAACCTAGATTGGTCAGTCCGTAGGTTAGTCCGAGGCTGAAAACAATCATGCCGATCAGGCACAGGCTGATACCGTAGATGGTGACTGAGGCGTTGCGCAGTTTTTCCCCGACGAGGAAATAAAGAACGATCAACAGGAATCCTACCAGCGGTATGATCGCCCTGAGTCCGCCGAGAATTTCCTGCATCGGGCTCTGCTGGTACCAGGAGGTGCTTCCGGGTAGCTCCGTGGCGACTGTAGCTGCAGCAATAATGGCCTCGGGGCTGCTGATACTTGCGATATGGTTGGCCAGCAGAAGTACGCCCGTGACTGGAAACAGTGAAGCGAGCGTGACAATCCCGAACCCGGACAATGGTGAGCTGCCCTTGCCTGCAGCACCGGCAATGCCGATGCCGAGCGCCAGCACCAGTGGCACGGTGACCGGCCCGGTCGTCACTGCGCCAGAGTCCCAGGCTAGTCCGATCATTTCGGCCAGGTACGGGTCGTCAGCCATTTGCCAGCTCAGCGTGATGGCCGGAAGCAGAGCAAGGAAGATGAGAGGTTTCAGGCTAAGGCCATACAAGAAACGCAATGTTCCGGCAACGGCAGCAAGGCCGACTCCCAGCCCGATCACCAGCACCAGTGTGCCGCTCCAGTGGTTCAGCATTTCGTATAAATAGGGCGCGGACTCAGGGCGGACCATGGCTCCGGCTACCTGCAGGGCGCCGATGGCCGGTTCGGCCAGGGTCACGGCAATACCGAGCAGCATGGCCACCAATAATACGACCGGCAACGGCGATTTGGCCGGAAGCACCGTGCCGATATTCTCGCTGAATGGCATCAGTCCATGCTTTAAGCCTTCCATGAACATCATCAATCCCGCAATGACAGCAATAAGCCCGAGCATCACGATCCATGGCTCATTGATGTTCTGTCTTAAAATCAAGATCTGAAAAAGATTAAGGTAGACGGCCAAGGGTAACACGGCCTTGACCTGATCGGAGAATCGAACCTGTACATAGGGGCGCAGCAGTCGAAATATATCGACGCCGCGCAGTTTAACGCGCTTTCGTTTGCCCGGTGTAATGCCATGCATGACATCGCTGTATTTGATCTGTCGCTGCTGAACATTCAGTTCATGTTGAAAAGCGCTGAAGCGAATCTTCTTTAGCCTGGGTTTGGGCAGGGGGGCGGGCGTAGTCATACCGCTATCCAGAATATCAGTTTCGCTCTTGCTCGATTTATCCGACATATCCCGTTTAATCCCTCCGACGTATCGCAAGGATAGCAGAATCAGGCTGGTTTGGGGATTGGATAGCCG
>CAZDJY010000177.1:0-2504 GCA_964505835.1 uncultured Zetaproteobacteria bacterium
CAATAATCAAGCTACTTATCAAGGTGTATCTTCTCATGTCTAAACCCAGCCAATCAACCCAGAATATTACTGATGTTCCGGCTCTGGATAAAACCTCCGAGGGTCTGGTCAAAGGTATTCAGCGCCACTTCCTTCGTACGCTGGGACAGCATACGTCCAGTCGCTCCAACCATTATCGTTATCAGGCTGTGGCCTACACGATCCGCGATCATTTGATGGAAAACTGGAAGAACACCAAGGATGCTTACGAAGAGAAAGACGGCAAACGCGCTTATTATCTGTCGCTCGAGTTTCTGATGGGCCGCGCTCTGGGTAATGCCATCCTGAACCTCGGTCTGGATGAGGAAACCGAACAGGCATTGCATGACCTGGGTATGAATCTTGAGGAAAAAATCGCTCGCGAGAAGGATGCCGGCCTTGGCAATGGTGGCCTGGGCCGTCTGGCCGCATGTTTCGTGGACAGCTGTGCAACCCTTCAGTTGCCGGTGACTGGCTATGGTATCCGTTATGAATACGGCATGTTCCGTCAGACCATCATCAATGGTTTCCAGGTGGAAGAGCCGGACCACTGGCTTCGCAATGGCAATATCTGGGAGATTGAGCGTCCCGAGTATTCGCAGGCTGTTCAGTTCGGCGGACGGACTGAGAGCTACCACGATGATCAGGGTGTTGCGCATATGCGCTGGGTGGATAGCGAGGATGTCCTTGCTGTTCCTTTTGATACGCCGATTCCCGGCTTTAAAAACGGTACGGTGAATACGCTGCGCTTGTGGAAGTCGGCAGCAACGGATGAGTTTAATTTGGGCGAATTCAATGCTGGCGATTATACCGAGGCTGTTGCCGCCAAGAATGCTGCCGAAGATATCTCGATGGTGCTGTATCCGAACGATGCCAGCGAAAACGGCAAGGAATTGCGCCTGCGCCAGCAGTATTTTCTGGCCAGTGCCAGCATCAAGGACGTTATCCGCCAATGGGTAGAGGTTCACGGCGACGATTTCAGCCAGTTTGCCGACAAGAATGTTTTCCAGCTCAACGATACCCATCCGACGGTGTCGGTGGCCGAGCTGATGCGCATCCTGATGGATGAATATCGTCTGGACTGGGATGCTGCCTGGGCGATTACCAGTCGCACGATGGCCTACACGAATCATACCTTGCTGCCTGAGGCACTTGAGCGCTGGCCGGTTTATCTGTTCGGCAGGCTGCTGCCGCGGGTGCTGGAAATCATCTATGAAATCAACGCACGTTTTCTGGCAGAAGTGGCGCGTCGCTGGCCGGGTGATGCTGAGCGTCAGCGTCGTATGTCGATCATTGAAGAGGGTGGTGTACAGCAGGTTCGCATGGCTTATCTGGCACTGGTCGGAAGTTTCTCCGTCAATGGCGTGGCGCAGTTGCACTCAGATCTGCTGAAAGAAGGGCTGTTTGCCGACTTCTATGCCCTGTGGCCGGAGAAGTTCAACAATAAGACCAATGGCGTGACCCAGCGTCGCTGGATGGCATATTGCAACAAGCCGATGACGGCATTGATTTCCGAACATATCGGCGATGGCTGGATCACAGAACTTGATCAGCTTAAGAAGCTGGCTCCGCTGGCTGATGATGCGGATTTCCGCCAAAAGTGGGCTGCATGTAAAACAGAAAACAAGGTGCGTCTGGCGAAGCTCGTCGAGAAAGAATGCGGCGTTTCATTCAGCCCGGATGCGATGTTCGATATTCAGGTGAAACGAATTCACGAATACAAGCGCCAGCTGTTGAATATTCTGCATGTCATTCATCTCTATGATCGCATTAAACGCGGCGATACGGACAACTGGACGCCGCGTTGCGTACTGCTCGGCGGTAAGGCTGCGCCGGGTTATTTCATGGCCAAGCAGATTATCAAGCTGGTCAACAATGTCGCTGAAGTGATCAATCATGATCCTGATGTGGGCGACAAGCTGAAGGTGGTGTTCTTCCCGAACTATCGTGTGTCGGCTATGGAGGTCATCTGTCCTGCAGCTGATCTGTCCGAACAGATTTCCACGGCCGGCAAGGAAGCATCGGGTACGGGCAATATGAAATTCATGATGAACGGTGCCATGACGATTGGTACCTTGGATGGCGCCAATATCGAGATTCGTGAAGAAGTGGGCGATGAGAACTTCTTCCTCTTTGGTCTGACGGCCGAGGAAGTGGAGCAAGCCCGTGGTTCATATAATCCGAATGCCATCATTGCTGCCGATGATGATTTCAAGCGTGTGATGGATCTGCTTGAATGCGGTCATTTCAACCAGTTTGAAGCAGGTCAGTTCTCACCGATCTGTGCTGCGATCCGTAGTGCAAGCGATCCGTGGCTGGTGGCTGCCGATTTCCGCTCCTATCTGGATGCGCAGCAGAAGGCTTCGGCCGCATTCCAGGATCGGGATACATGGTTGCGCATGAGTATCCTGAACACGGCTTTCAGCGGCAAGTTCTCCACCGACCGCACGATGAAAGATTACAATCGCGATATCTGGAATTTGTCA
>CAZDJY010000178.1:0-2440 GCA_964505835.1 uncultured Zetaproteobacteria bacterium
TTGATGACGTACGGGCTGGCCTCGGAACGCACCTGAGGTTCAATCTACTTACACCTGCAACCCGTCGGCTGATAACAAACCGCAGATCTCATCACTGTAATCCATATCATAGCCGTCCCAGGGCCGTCCCAGGCAGATTCACAGGTTCGATGGTCGATCACCAGTCCCCGCGCCGCATGTTCCTCGCACCGCATGTTCCTCGCACAGGTGCTCGGAATCTCCGCGGAAACGTCAGTGTCAGGAAGTGAAGACGCTGATTCGGTCGGGTTCATGTCGTTGATATCGGGCAAACCCTCAGCATTCCCCTCACACGTCTCCGCATCGAAAGCCCGTGATAACTATATCCATTAATAGAGAACAAGGTAGTGGCAGGCGAACGCAGCCTGCGAATATAATGAGGCAAACACCTGCCGATCAACTCGCCATGCCTGCAGAAAGGAGGGGTGGATCAGCAAGCAAATAATAGCGTTATGGCAAGAATTATTGTCCAAGGTTTTGGCTGTTAAATCAGCAATTCAACACCCCAATTCACTGACCAATTCACCGACTTCCGGGACTGGATCCTGCGCGAAGCGCGAGAGCTGGAAGCAGGCGGTGGATCTGCCTGATCGCCGCCGGGCCATGCTCCCAGCCATGCCTGAGTCGTGCGTTTGATGACAGCGCCGCCACTGACGCGAAACCTGGCCGCTATCGTCGGTGCAGACGTTGCCGACTATTCGCGCCTGATTGGTGCGGATGAAGAAGGCGCGTAACCGGGCTATTCAGAAAGCATCGGCGGTCTTTCAGGCCACGGGGATTCAGGCTGCCGTGGCCGGCAGGCTGCAATGGCGCTGTGCCAGCACTTCGATATCGCTGTCACTCAAATGCAGGATATCGACGACCGAAGTGATCTTCGCTTCGATGAGGGCGCCGCTGACGCTGATATCGTGATCCCGGACATTGGCGCCGAGACTCCTCATGCGGGCACCCATCCAGCGGCACAGCACTTCGTATTCATAGCATTGCATGATCGACTCTCCTCGTGTTGGATGATGATTGACGAGGACAGAGGTTACTCGTCGTCTATTACGCGACGATGAAATATGCGTGAGTCTTTGGTAATCATGGCCCTGAGCTACGCCGAGGCCATTGAGGCTGTTGTTCGCCGCGCAACCCGATGTACTCACACAGGTTCTTAATGGGGTCACCCGGGCGTCGACAGCCGTTGTCAAACGCGCGGGCCTGACTCGAAGGGCCGGCGGACAGACCGGCATCGTGATCTTTATTCAACGTTTCGGCTCGGGTCACAAGCGCCCGGTCACCACCGGCGAGCGCGTTACATTAAGTTCAACGTTCGATTTCAGCGCCTCCAGGGTGCGGTGCCGGACGGGCTCGAGCACTGGTCACACAAGCAGGTCTTGAGCCGGTGGTCATGTCGGATATTTAACCGTCAATTTGTCGGCCATAGACGATGGCTGTTGATGAGCCACCGTGTTCCATCGTTGCACTTCGGGGCCCCGCCCATTCCAGACGATCGAATATATTTGAAACCCGGTTGGCTGCCCCTTCAAAATTACGATTGTCACTCCGGGCAGCGGATGATGAATACCGAAAACGCTAGCAGTATCGTTTGGCTATTACATTACTGTAGAGTGCCCGCGACGTATATTTCGGACGAAAGGAAGATGGCATGGACGTATTGCAGGCAATCATACTGGCGGTGATCGAAGGGATGACGGAGTTCCTGCCCATCTCCTCCACCGGTCACATGATCGTTGCCAGTCAGTGGCTGGGTGTTGCGCAGACGGAGGGCAACAAGGCCTTCGAGGTGATCATCCAGCTGGCCGCTATCCTTGCCGTGGTGGCCAACTACCGTGAGAAATTCAGTCTGCAATATCTCGAACTGTGGAAGAAGGTGGTGCTGGCCTTCATCCCCATCGGCGCGGTCGGTTTCCTGCTGCACAAGCAGATCAAGGCGATGTTCACCGTGGAAATCGTGGCAGCAATGTTCATCATCGGCGGCATCATCTTCTTGCTGGTGGAATGGCTGCACAGGGGACGCGACTATCCGGTGAAGAAGGTCGAGGAGATGAGCTATAAGCAGGCGGCGTGGATCGGCTTCGCGCAGATCTTTGCGCTGATTCCAGGCACCAGCCGCGCCGGTGCATCCATCATCGGTGCGCTGCTGGTCGGGCTTGATCGCAAGGCCAGTGCGGAGTTCTCCTTCTTGCTGGCACTGCCTGTGATGCTGGCGGCCAGCGGCTTCGACCTGTTGAAGCATTACCATGATTTCGCCGGTGCCCAGCTGCTGCCGCTGCTGGTCGGATTTATTGTCGCCTTTGTCTCGGCCTGGCTGGTGATGCGCCTGTTCATCAGCTTTCTGCAGCGCTTCACCTTCAATGTTTTCGGCATCTATCGCATCGTCTTTGGCGGCCTGTTGCTATGGATGGTGCTGTGATAC
>CAZDJY010000179.1:0-2422 GCA_964505835.1 uncultured Zetaproteobacteria bacterium
AGCAGGGAGCCGAAGAGATAGAAATCGCCGCCAAAGCGCGGGTCTTTCTGCTGGAATGTGGGCTGTACGGATTTCAACGGGCCGAGGGCGGCTGTCATTTGCTTTAGTTCTTTCAGCCACTGCTCTTTGCTGCGATTTTGAAAAAACTTCTTGTCGTAGAGCGGCATGATCGCATCCCAGTTGTGATCCTTGAAAGCCTGATGAACCTGTTTAACGATATCGTCGGCCTCGCCACCTTGATTGGCTTGAGTCAGACAACCGGACAGTATGGACAGGGTGGGCAGAATAAGCAGATATATAAATAGTCGTTTCACGATGATTTCTCCAGCCAAGTTTGAAAGGGGATGATGCTAGGGGGCATCATTGCAATGGCAAGGAAGGGAAAACAGGCGCGAGTTTCCATGGGGAATTTTTAAGGAAAGCGAAGGATGAGCTTGCAAAGTCCAGACCGTGCGGAATAATGCCGCCCCATGAGTGAAAACAAGCAACCCTTAAAGCCGGGCGAGAAAATTCTTTTTACCGTGGCTGGCGCTTTCGTCGTCTTTGCCGTCATCGCTTTTATCATTATGCAGATCGTGATGGCCAATTCTGATAAGCCTTTATTTGAAACCAAAACCCATGCCAGCCTGTCTGAAGAAGGCCAGCTTGGTTCGCGTCTGTTCCGTGAGAATGGCTGCACCACTTGCCATCGTGCCCTTCGCAATGGCACGAACATGGGGCGTACTGCGGATCTGGACGGGATCGGTTCACGTCGCAGTCTTGACTGGATGTATGCCTTCCTGACTGAACCGGTTAAAAACTACGGTTCACAGACCATTGATCATGCCCCGGGCCAGCGCTCGGCCGCTTACGTGGCACTCATGCCGAAGAAGGACCTGCATGCCATTGCTGTGTTCCTGTCGGAGCTGAAATCGGACCAGGGTTCATCCTCAGCGGCGATCCCTCCCAAGGGTGATTCACCGTTTATTGATTCGATGGTCAAGACATGGGCACCGAAGGAGTGGAAGGACAAGTATAAGGATATCCGCGATGATCCTGAGGCGCTCAAGCGCGCCAACGAAAAAGCCACAAAGGAGATGCAGCAACCATGAGCCAGCCCTGGGAAAATGAAGAGTATGTAAAATATACGCTGTGGTTTGTATTTGCCTGTGTGATTTACAGCATCATCGGCTTCTCGTGGGGGGCTCTGATGGGCGGCATCCATGAATTTCGCCACTTTGTCGATCAGCGGATGTTCGGTAAGCTGATTGTTCGAGCGCACACGCATGTGAATCTGCTGGGTTGGGTTGAAATGGCCATCTTTGCAGCTGTCTATTATATCATTCCGCGGCTGGTCAAACGGCCGATTTACAGCATGACCCTGGTCAAGGTGCATTTCTGGACGCATAACCTCGGCCTGATCGGCATGGTTGTCTTTTTCACTACGGCCGGCATCGTTGGCGGCATGGCCAGCGTAACCATGACGCCCGCTGAGGTGGAGTTGCTGGTTCGCCCCTGGTTGGCAACGATGGGTATCTTCGGCTCGATTGTCCTGTTGGCCAACTTCATATGGGCCTATAATATCTTCCGCACCTGTGCGGGCTGGCGCAAAGCATGATGCGCCACATTTCTCTTGTTGGCGCGGCTCTGTTGCTGGCAGGCGGTATGGCCGGATGCGATACCGATTTCGGTAGTGTCGGCGGAGGCGGTGTGTTTTTGCAGGGTTCTCCTGCGCCTTCCGTGAAAACCAAGACCTTGAAAGATGTCGGCGGCGATATGGCCAAGCTGACCAGTTACCGCTATCCGGATCCGCGCATGTATGAGTTGTCTTTTGACGAGGCGCTGAAACAGCACAAACCGATCGTGCTTGAGTTTGCCACGCCCGGCCATTGCACCCAGTGCGACAAACAATTGCAGCTGATGAAGGAAATGCTCAATAAGTATGAGCATCAGGTGCTGTTTCTGCACATGGATCAATATTACAACCCCGAGGCCTACGATGCCTTTCAGGTGCGCGGTGAGCCATGGACATTCGTGATTAATAACAAGGGCGATGTGGAAGTGGTCTATCCCGGGCGCATGCTGTATCAGGAGATTGATCCGGTGTTGTCCGATCTGACTGCCAAGCAGAAGGTAAACTGATGGCCAGGAACTGGCAGGAAGTGCAATGCGATCTGCATGCGGATTCTCAGGGGGTGATCTGGGATCTGGTGCTGTATGTACCTACGGTTGGGTTTCTTATGCTGACCGGATTGAAGTTCTGGTATCCGCATGGCGAGGAAGAATGGCTTGGCTATCTGCTGATGTTCCTCGGGTTCTTTTTTCTGATGGTCGGTGGCGGCCGTATCTTTAGACGCCTATTGATTCTGCCCTCGGCCCCTGTTGCGCTGGATGTTAACCGGGAGCGGGTGCGCATGAAGTTGAAAAGCGGCGATGCGATTTC
>CAZDJY010000180.1:0-2408 GCA_964505835.1 uncultured Zetaproteobacteria bacterium
ACCCATCCACTGGATGAACATGTGCTGGGGGGTATTACACGTAAAATGACGATTCGGCTGGCGCATAAGCATGATCTGGACGTGCAGGAACGGCCCTGGCGGCTTGATGAGCATGGCTTGAGCGAGATATTCATGACCAGTACCACCAATGCAGCCATGCCGGTGTGCCGGATCAACGGCAATCAGGTCGGGAATGGCCAGCCCGGAACTGGCACCCTGTCCGTGCGTCAATGGTTGTTGCAGCATTTTGAGGAGCTGAGAGCATGAAACAAACGATCGAAGCGGTTTGCCTGGATATGGACGGCACCATCGTTGATGCCTTTCCGCCCATCATTCGGGCATTGAATCAAACCTTTCTCGAATTTGATCTGCCGCAAATGACGGCCGATGAAGTCAAGCGTCATACCGGTCGTGGCGATTGCAGTATGAAGGCCCTGTTTGGAGATCGTCGGGAAGAAGCATCGATCCGTTTTCTCGAAATCCATGACCAGGATTACCTGCAGAACATCAAGCCCCTGCCGGGTGCCAAAGAGCTGCTCATCTGGCTGCAAAACGAGTCCATCCCATGTGCCATCGTCACGAGCAAAAGTCAGTCCAGAGCCGAGGCACAGTTGCAGGTGTTGGGCTGGGACGAACTGATCGGCGAGGTCATCGGCAAGCTTGACGGACGTCCCGAGAAGCCCGACCCGACACCTGTCCGGCTGGCCTGCTCCGCCCTCGGGGTCGATCCTGCCGATGCGATCATGGTTGGCGACGGAGTCGCGGATATGAAAGCCGCATCCCGGGCTGGCAGCCAGGGTCTGGGCATTTGCGATGCCTTTTCCGCCGAGGAACTGACCGAAGCCGGCGCAGTTTCCTGTTTCAAATCCTTGAGTGAGGTACAGAGATGGATAAAACAGCGCAGATGAGCGATACGCTGATCCGCTTCCTGTTGCCGGAGGCGCATACGCGCGGCGCCATAATTCGCGGTACCCACATCTTCGCTGAAGCTGCCCGGGTGCACGGACTTGGTGATGCCATTACCCGGCAATTCGGTCAGGTACTTCTCGGGTCGATCCTGCTGCTCAGCATCAATAAGGGAGGCACTCGTCAGGTATTGCAGCTCGACACTTTGCCGGATGCTGCGCACGCCCCCATCCAGCGTCTGCTCGGCGAAGCAGCACAAGGGAGGGTTCGAGGATATCTGAACTGGTGTGAGGAGAGCACGAGCATGCATGCGGACTGCGGCAACACCCTGTCCGAATGGATGGGTAGCCCCATCAAACTGTCGACGGTTCGCGACCTAGGCATCGGCCAGCCGTATGTATCGACCATTGAGCATGATTCCGATTTCCTTGCCGACCATCTGGTACACTATCTGCATCAGTCGGTACAGACGCGCGCCGATATCATTCTGCACGGCGACCTGGCCATCCTGATTGAAGCTATGCCCGGTTGTGATGATGAACGCTGGTTTGCCGCTGTTAAATGTCTGGCATCCATCCCGGATCAGGCTCTAGAGCAGCAAAACCCGGAACAATTATTACAGTATTTCGAGTCAGTGGGCTGCAATGCCGCCGGAGTCGATCATTATGCCTATCACTGTTCCTGTTCGGTCGAAAAAATGCGTCAGGCAGTTGAATCCATTCCTGATACGAGCCTGACTGAGCTGGCCGATGAGCAGGGCAAAATTCGCATCTCATGCCAGTACTGCGATAAATTTTACGAGATTGATGCGAATTCATGAGTTTGCCTGATTATGTTGTCGTGCGCCGCCCGAGGCGCAGGACAATGTGCATCCGGATTAAACCCGACAACCGTATCGAGGTGCTTGCCCCGAACCATATTTCCAAAGCTGACATTTCCAGCTTTGTCATCTCCAAGCGCCAATGGATTGAGAAGAAACAGGCATTCAACCGTCATGTCCGCACCCCGTATCAGGCGAAGCATTTTATCGATGGCGAGTCTTTCAAACTGCTCGACCAAGATTACACGCTACAGTTAACATCTTCGCAGGAGCCCCGCGCTATGTCAGCAGCGGGACTGCTGCAGGTCTCGTTAGCCGATATTGGTGACAAGCAGGCCGTCCGGAAGTTGATCGAATCATGGTATCAGCAGCAGGCACAGGAATTACTCACAAGCCTCTGCGCAAGCTGCAGTCGTGATATCGGTGTACAAGCCGCATCGGTTGGCATCAAAAGCTACCGTTCCCGCTGGGGCAGCTGCCACCACGACGGGCGCATCTACTTCAACTGGCGCATCATCATGGCCCCGGAATCGGTGGTTCGTTATGTTGTTATCCATGAACTCTGCCATCTGTTGCATGCCAACCATTCCCGAGCCTACTGGCAAACAGTCGAATCATTCATGCCCGATTACCGGCACAGCAAAGCATGGCTTAATATCCACGGACTGGGACTCGCTCTTTA
>CAZDJY010000181.1:0-1116 GCA_964505835.1 uncultured Zetaproteobacteria bacterium
AATACGCGGCGGTGTGCCGCGTGAAGAATGTGATGCAGCCGTATCTTGAGGCGCTGACTTCATGAGTGGCAAGGCAAATCCGGCTGCTTCCATTCGTGCCAGACTGCTCAACATGGCGCGCGAACAAAAGGCGGACTTCCAACGCATATTGATCAACTACGGCCTGGAACGGTTGCTCTATCGCATCTCCGTATCACGGTATAAGAGTGAATTCGTACTGAAAGGAGCCATGCTTTTCAGCTGCTGGAGCGGGGACGTGTATCGGGCAACCAGAGATGTCGATTTTCTCAAATCGGGGGAAGTTTCGATCGACTATCTGAAGCAAATCTTTACCGAGATATGCAACGAGTCGACCGATCCGGATGACGGACTGATATTCGATGTTACATCGATCAAAGCTGTCGAGATCAGAGAGGAAGATCATTATGGCGGTATTCGGATCACGATGAATGCCACACTCGGCAATGCACGCATACCCGTTCAGGCTGATATCGGCATTGGCGATGCCATCACTCCGGAAGCGGACTCGATAGAATTTCCGACCTTGTTGGAT
Organism: uncultured Zetaproteobacteria bacterium; assembly: GCA_964505835.1. GTDB lineage: Bacteria > Pseudomonadota > Zetaproteobacteria > Mariprofundales > Mariprofundaceae > JAJRVH01. Next base: position 554 of record CAZDJY010000181.1, read on the forward strand.
ATGCCGGCACCCATTCTCAGCGCATATAATGTCGAGACTGTCATTGCTGAAAAATTTGAGGCCATGGTTTCGCTAGGTTTAGCCAATAGTCGGATGAAAGATTTTTATGATGTTTGGGCAATTCAGAAATTTATGAAACCTGATCCCGCGACTCTGGCCAGAGCGATCAGGGCGACGTTTGACCGGAGAGGTACGGAGCTGCCAAAGGAGTTACCCCTTGCATTAACCGATGCGTTTTCCAGAGATCAATCCAAACAGAAACAGTGGGCCGCTTTTGCGAATCGTGTGGCAGTCAGTCATAGTGCAACCGGCACGTTGTACGAAACCGTTGACGATATTCGGCCATTTCTGATGGATGCATTGTTCAGGGAGTAGAGAAGATGGAGATTGAGGGTGGGAAAATTTGGTGTGAACGGCTTTGGGTTACTGCCTCGACGTTCGAATTGCTCAGGGATCGCCATTTTTTAGGGGCTCGCGAGAAATCGCGGGCCCTTCATCTATTGCAACAGCGAGTTGTATATCGCAAGGGTTTCAGCATCAAAGCAGACAAAATAGATATCCTC
>CAZDJY010000181.1:1216-2385 GCA_964505835.1 uncultured Zetaproteobacteria bacterium
GTCGGGCAGCCGCCGAGAGTCCTGCATTCTTCCAATAGTTGTGGTCCGGCCGCACGGTGAATGGCGCCATCAACGCCGCCTCCGCCGAGCAAGGAAGAATTGGCTGCATTGACAATGGCATCCACCTGACACGTCGTGATGTCGCCCTGAATAGCTTGCATGGCTGGCTCCTTCGTTTTGAACTGGCTCTTTTAAACATTCTAGCTCACAATGCGAGCTATGGGTGTGGGTGAATTTAATCTGATTCAGGCATGTTTTGCAGGCCAGGGCGGTAATCCCAAGGCGGGTACGCAGCTCGGGATTGGTGACGATGCATCGGTTCACCGTCCGGCCAGGGGTATGGATCTGGTGGTCAGCACCGATTCCTCCATTGAAAGCATCCATTGGCCGACGGATTTTCCATTATCACAAGCGGCTGATCGGGCGGTTTGTGCGGCGTTATCCGATCTGGCGGCGATGGGAGCCGAACCCCTTTATGCGTGGTTGAATGTGATGGCGCGCGACAGTAAATCGGTCAGCACCATGGGTGAGGGCGCCTGTGCCGCGCTGGCGCGCTACGATGTCGAGCTTGCCGGTGGCGATACCTGCCGTTCACCGGTCAATGGCTTGTCGATCACCGTTGCCGGGCAATTGCCAGCCGGGTCGGCCATGCAGCGTTCCGAGGCGGATGAAAAGGATGCCGTGTGGATCGTCGGTAAGGCCGGCTTTCATGCTCTGGGCCTGCAGCAATGGATGGGTGGCAAGAAGGAGGGCTATTTTGTTCATTATCTCGATGAGATTAAGCCCAAACTGGAAGCCGGCATGCGCCTGCGCGAACTGGGGGTTAAATGCTGCATCGATATCAGTGATGGGTTGTTGCAGGATGCCGGCCATATTGCCGATGCTTCGCGCCTGGCATTGGATATTGATCTGAGCCTGCTGCCCGGCTGGGATATCCTGTGCAGGAAAGCAGGCGAGAAGCATGCTGTGCGGGCCGTGGCCAATGGCGGCGAGGATTATGCGCTGTTGCTGACAGCACCTGATTCGATGCGCTTTCTCGATGGCTTTGCCGTGAAGATCGGCCACTGCGCAGTCGGCAGCGGTGTAAGCCTGCGGGTTGAAGATCGCGTGCTGGGTACGGCTGAGATCGGCAGCAAAGGCTATGACCATTTTGCCTGAATCTGCATCGG
>CAZDJY010000182.1:0-2375 GCA_964505835.1 uncultured Zetaproteobacteria bacterium
TTAAAAGGCAACGCCGGAGAGACAAGGAGGGAGCATGCCAAACACCCGGATCGTGACGGCGGCGCAGATGCGCTGGGCCGATCAAAAGACCATTGAAGCCGGCTGCAGCAGTTTTGAGCTGATGGACAGGGCAGGGCAGGCCATTGCCGCCAGTGTGCTGGATTGTATTCCGGACTTTGGCCGTGTTCTGGTCGTGGCCGGCCCGGGTAATAACGGCGGTGATGGATTCGCAGCAGCCTATTATTTGAAGGGACGGCGTGTACCGGTGACGGTGGTGACGCTTTTCCCGATTGAAGACATGAGCGGTGACAGTTTGCGTCATGCGAAGCGCGCCGAAGATGCCGGGGTTAAGTTGCGCGAGGCGGCTGGGATCGATTCGATGAAGGAAGTGGAGCGCTGGTTGGCGCGTTCGGTGATGGTGGTGGATGCGATCTTCGGAACAGGGCTCGGCAGAGAGTTGACCGGCCATTGGGCAGAAGCCGTCGAACAGATTAATGCCTGGGAGCGGCCTGTATTAAGTATCGATATCGCCAGTGGCCTTGAGAGCGATACGGGTGCAGTTCTGGGCGCGGCCATTCGGGCCGACTGGACGGTGCCTATTGCCGCCTGCAAATGGGGGCACTGGCTGGGTGATGGCAGGGAATATTCGGGGAAGGTTTTGCCGGCCGTGCCTATCGGCATCAAGGATGCAACCCTGGCCGCTGCGTATGAAGCCGTTCCGAACGGCTTGCGTAAAGCCGCTTTGATCAATGAAGATGTGCTGGATTCGGCATGGCCGCCCAGAAAGCGCATGTCGCACAAGGGCGATTACGGGCATGTGTGGGTGTTCGGTGGTTCGGTTGGCTATACCGGGGCGCCCAAACTTGCGGCGCGCGGTGCAAGTGCTGCCGGAGCCGGCCTTGTCAGCATCGTCTGTCCCGACGATGTATGGACGGTTGTTGCGGCAGGCAGTCTGGAGGTGATGGTGCATCCGGAAAGCTCTGCGCCATGGCAGAATCCCGAAGCCAATGTCGGTGCTATCGTGGCCGGCCCGGGTTGGGGCAGGGAGCGAACCCAGTGCCTTGTCCAGTTGCTGGAAACAGATAAGACGCTGATTCTTGATGCTGATGCACTGAATATGATCTCCGAGGATACTTCTTTGCAGACCTTGCTTGCCGAGCGCCAGGCGCAAACGATCCTGACGCCGCATCCTGGCGAGGCAGCCCGTCTTCTGAATGTATCTGTCAATGAGATTCAGGGGGAACGTAAGAACTCCATCCTGGCTCTGACCAAGTGCTATGGTTGCTGGGTCGTTCTCAAGGGAAATGAAACGCTGGTCGGCTCACCCGAGAACGAGGTGCTGCTATCGCCTTTCGGTTCGCCCCAGATGGCGGTTGCCGGCTGTGGGGATGTGCTTGCCGGGGTTATTGCAGCCCAGCTTGTGATGGCAGCTGCCCGGAAAGATGATATGCCCGTGGATGCTTGTATTGCTGCAGCAGTTGCCTTACATGGTATGTCCGGCGAAGAACATGGCTGGCATCGGGCAGGTGAGCTTGTTGAGCATATTGCCCGCCTGCGTCAGTGCATCGAACGGCAGGAAATGGATTGAGATTGATCGTGATGCACTTGGTCAGGGAAGTGTCCGGGAGGATAAATGATGTGGACAGGCAGCAAAGGCAGTGCTATAAACTTGGCTATAATGCCAGTCGGAGGAATGAACTGATATGAGTGGTCGCCTACCAACATCCCGCGGTCCATTGTCTCCAAGAATTTCGATTTACCGCTGGCGCCCCGCTATGATCGCCAGTCTGGCTCACCGGGCCAGTGGCCTGATTCTGGTACTGTTTGTTCCACTCTATCTATGGTTGCTGCACGGCATGACCGGCAGCCCCGAGGATTTTGATAAGGCATATCAATGGATGCATTCCTTGCCCGGAAAATTCTCGCTCTGGCTTGTCGGCGTTGCACTGGTTTATCATTTCTGTAACGGCCTTCGTTTTCTGAGTCTGGATGCAGGCTGGTGCGAGAGCAGGGATATGATGCGCCTGTCGGCCAAGGTCGTTCTGGCGATTGCTGTACTGGCAGCCCTGATTCTGGCGCTGCTGTTATGAAATTGACCAAGGAGCCGGGTTCCGCTCGCAGCGGTATTGATGACTGGTATTGGCAACGCCTGTCTGCTGTCGTGCTGGCGATTCTGTTGCCACTTCCCTTTATTCTGATTATTTCGGTGTACACAGGCGGCGTGGATCAACTGGGCCTGCTTGATTTGCTCGATCATTTTGTTTCCCGACTGCTGCACACGCTGTTGATTATGGGGCTGATCGTGCATGCGTATATGGGGCTGAAGGTGATTTTCGAGGATTATGTCCAGCAGATCGGCTGGCGGGTCACATTGA
>CAZDJY010000183.1:0-2358 GCA_964505835.1 uncultured Zetaproteobacteria bacterium
CATCCTTATCACTCCTGCTTTGCAGCTGCCGCACATCCTGTTGAAAAAAGCTGATTTCTTCAGCCACGCCAGCTTGCTCAGCATTGGCATACGCTTGTTTCAACATCGCAGCATCAATATCGCTGGCTTGAATATTCAGCCGCCTCGATTTCTCCATGGCAGTCGTCTTTTTCAGAACGCGCTGCCAACGCTTTTGTTTTAATATCGGCCAGTGAAGCATGGCAAAATCATGGACGCTGTTCGCGGCCCGGCATTGCCCGATCAAAGCTGCTTCGATAGCAAAAGTTCCCGAGCCACACATCGGCACCAGTAAGGGTTCATCCGATTGCCAGTCCATCCATCGTATAATCCCTGCAGCCAATGTTTCCCGAATCGGGGCTCGGCCGGAGTGAATGCGATAGCCTCGGCGATCCAGACGTTCGCCAGAGCTATCGAGACTGATAACGCATTCGTCCTTAACGATACGAACGGTAATCAGCTGCTCATGTCCTTTTGCTGCAGCACCTGTCAGGTCAATGCCAAGCTTTGAGGTGATCGCATCCAGCACCGCTTGTTCAACGCGCCCGGAATGCATCAAACGTGACTGATGGCAGCTGGCCCGGATGTTGACTTCGCTACCTGAAGAAATATATCGCTGCCAGTCAATCTTCCTGCTTTTGTTGAATAGCTCCGGGAAAGACAATGCCTTGAATTCGGCCAGCCGAACCAGCACTCGGGTCACGGTCATTGACCTCAGGTTGACCCGTGCAAGACCATCAGGGCTTGCATGAAAGCTCACACCCCCGTCCACGATCTCGACATCATGTACAGCCAAACCCATCAACTCATCCCGGGCAACTTCTTCCAGACCCGGCACTACAACAGCAAAACAATGCATTCCTTTCATGCCTGCCAAACTAACAGGACGCAGGCGTGACCGCATGCCCTTTTGCTAGGCAATAGCAGCTTTGTTAGACTTCGTTTCAAGGCATAGGTTTAAATTGACGTTTTTTAGCCTAATACCAAGCTTTTTCCCTAAGCCGGCTTAGGGAACAAAAGGATCCTACACATGGCTTTCAAGCTCCCTTCAATGAGCATTTCAGGCAAAGAGGTTCTTCCACTGATTGAGGGAGGCAAAGGCGTGGCGGTTTCCACCGGCGAAAGCTCGGGCGCATGGGCCGCTGCCGGCGGCATCGGCACCTTTTCGGCTGTGAATGCCGACAAGGTGGACGAAAACGGTAACATCATCCGCACCATCTACCATGGCCGCAGCCGCAAGGAGCGCTTCGAGGAACTGGTCGCCCAGGGTATTGCCGGCGGCATCAGCCAGGCACAGATTGCCCATGAAGTCGCTGGCGGCGAAGGTCGGCTACACATGAATGTGTTGTGGGAAATGGGTGGCGCCGAACGGGTGCTGAACGGCGTCATGGAAGGCGCCAAAGGATTAATCCACGGCATCACCTGCGGTGCCGGCATGCCTTTCCGCCTCGCTCCTCTCGCGGCCAAATATCAAGTGCATTATTATCCCATCATCTCATCGGCTCGCGCCTTCCGGGCTCTGTGGCTCAGATCCTATCGCAAGTTTCCTGAATGGCTGGGCGGCGTTGTCTATGAAGACCCATGGTTGGCCGGCGGGCATAACGGCCTTTCGAATTCGGAGAATCCGGAAGCCCCTGAACCACCATTTCCACGCATCGCGGCACTGCGTAAAACGATGAACGAATTCGGCCTGCAAAACACGCCAATCATCATGGCTGGCGGCGTATGGTATCTGCGCGAATGGTCCGATTGGCTTGATAATCCCGAGATCGGTCCGATTGCCTTTCAGTTCGGCACCCGTCCGCTGCTGACCCGGGAAAGTCCTATTTCCGATGTCTGGAAAAAACGGCTGACACAATTGAAAGAGGGTGACGTCAAGCTCAACCCATTTTCTCCCACCGGCTTTTATTCCTCGGCTGTATACAATACCTTCCTGCATGAGTTGTACGAACGCTCCGATCGCGAAGTCGCATTTGTCGACCATCCGAACGGTGATCACTGTGAAAGCTTCACCTTCGGGGTGCGCAATAAGGAAGTCTTCGTCACTCGCTTTGATCGCAAACGTATTGATGAATATCTGGCCGATGGTTTTACCAAGGCTCTGCCGACACCTGACTCTACATTCGTTTTCGTTACCCCGGAAAAAGCAGCATCCATACGTCAGGCGCAACTCGACTGCATGGGCTGCCTGTCGCAGTGCAAGTTCAGCAACTGGGCCGCCAATGATGTGGGCACAACCGGCCGCAAAGCCGATCCGCGCAGCTTTTGCATCCAGAAGACCTTGCAGGAAATCGCCCACGGTGCCGAGCCCGACAAGCACCTGATGTTTGCCGGTCATGC
>CAZDJY010000184.1:0-2329 GCA_964505835.1 uncultured Zetaproteobacteria bacterium
CGAGCCTTCCGCTTAGGCTTCGCTGAATGCGCATCGTTTCCATCATCGTCAAATTAGGCCTCGTCTTCACATTTCTTGCTGTGATAGCCCTCACAATAGGCTATTATCATTTTTCCAGCAACTTACCTGAGCTTAGCAGGCTATCCGATTATCAGCCACCCCTGGTCAGTCGCGTCTACAACGACCGTGGTGAACTGATTGCCGAATATGCCGATCAACATCGCATCCTGACACCCTTTGACGAAATCCCTGCGCGTCTTAGACATGCCTTTCTCGCCGCCGAGGACCAACAATTCTACGAACACCCGGGCATCAATCCGGCGCGCATTGCCTCGGCTGCATTAGCCAATATCCGCGCCGGGCATACCGTGCAGGGCGGCTCCACCATCACCCAGCAGGTCGCCAAGAACTTCCTGCTAAGCTCGGAGCGCTCCTACACCCGCAAGATACGCGAGATGATCCTTTCTTACCGAATTGAGAAGAAATTCTCCAAGGATGAGATACTCTATCTGTACCTGAACCAGATCTATCTCGGGCGCGGTTCGTATGGGGTCGCCTCGGCGGCATGGCGTTATTTTCACAAACGTCTGGATGAGTTAACACTGGCCGAATGTGCCATGCTGGCCGGCCTGCCCAAGGCGCCGAGCAGCTATGCGCCGCACGCGCATCCGGAAAAAGCGCTGAAACGTCGCAATACGGTGCTTTATCTGATGCAGCAGAGCCATTTTGCCAAGCCTGAAGACGTCGTAGCTGCGTTGAAAGAGCCGATCAACGTCACCCCGCTGGAAGGACCGAAGCTCACCAATGCCTATGCCGATCAGGTTTATCATCAACTGATCAAGCGTTTCGGCATCAAAACCCTGCGTCGTCAGGGACTGAATATCATCGTGCCGTTTGACCCTGCCGCCGAGCAGGCCGCCATCAAGGCTGTTCGCCACGGCGTGCTGGAGATCGAACAACGCCAATTTTATCGCTATCCCGTGCATCACGAGCCCGACTCCTGGGCTGATCTGTTGCAGGCCTGGGCCAAGGCCAGGGAAGACAAGCCTGCAACACCCGCAGATGATGAGTTGATTCCGGCCATGGTGGAAAAGGTTCAAAACAACGGTGCCCTGCTGGTTAATGATGGCATCAACGCATGGCAGCTCAGTAAACCGAAGTGGCGCTGGCAAAAGCTGGACGACGATGCCGATCCGGCCTTACTTAAGCGTCCGGCAACCTGGATCGCCGGAGATGAGATTCGCTTGCAGGGCTCGGGCAAACAGGGGGTGCGACTTGCTCAGGAGCCCTCGGTCGAATCCGCCCTGTATTCGGTGGACCTTGAGCGCGGCACGGTGCTGGCACGCGTTGGCGGCTATGATTTTCAACGCGGCGACTTTGATCGCATCGGCAAAGCCATGCGTCAGCCCGGCAGTGCTTTCAAGCCCTTCCTCTATGCCACGGCACTGGAGAACGGATTCACTCCGGCCTCGATTGTTATGGACACGCCGGTGATATTTGAAGGAGATCAACTGGACGACGTATGGCGGCCGGAAAACTACAGAAACCGTTTTGCCGGACGAGTTACGCTGCGCAATGCGCTGGAGCATTCGCGCAATCTTGCCTCAATCAAGGTGTTGCAGAACGTCGGCATCGGCCGTTTTCTGCGATCTCTGCGCAATTACCCCTTAGGCCGCAAATTCCCGCCTCAACTGGCATTGGCGCTGGGTGCGACCGAGGTGAACCCGGAGGCGTTGACTGAATCATACATCGTGCTGGCCAGTCAGGGGCAGAAGTGGAAACCGGTCGCCGTGCAACAGGTTCAGGATCGCACCGGAAGTACCCTGCATCGTTCCGTGGCAGGCAATCGTTGCCAGGTCTGTCATGCAAGTCCGGTGCTGCCCATCAATGAAGCTATGGCTCCTGCGGATCGGGTTATTGATCCGGTCAATGCCTTCCTGATCACCAATATGCTGAAAGGCGTCATTGAGCATGGTACGGGACGTCGGGCGCGTGCCTTGGGCCGCCCTGCGGCAGGCAAGACCGGTACGACCAATAAACAGGTCGATGCATGGTTTATGGGTTATACGCCACAGGTTCTGACCGGCGTGTGGAGCGGCCGCGATGTACCGACCAGCATGGGCAGGCACGAAACGGGTTCACATGCGGCTCTTCCCACATGGCTTGAAGCCATGCGGGCGTTTCATAAAACCCGACCGGTTGAAGACTTTGCGCCACCCGAGGGTATTGAATGGGTGGCCATTGATCCGAAGACCGGTAAATTGCCGTCACTGGACAGCGAGAAGGTGTACCTCGAAGCATTCCGTGCCGGAACAGCGCCTGCGGAAGA
>CAZDJY010000185.1:0-2289 GCA_964505835.1 uncultured Zetaproteobacteria bacterium
GCCAGATGACGGCTTCCAGATCGAGATGGTTGGTCGGTTCATCCAGCAGCAACAGGTCTGAGCGGCACATTAGCGCACGCGCCAGATTCAGGCGCATGCGCCAGCCACCCGAAAAATCGGACACCGGTCGATCCTCTTCGCCGACGGCAAAGCCAAGTCCATGCATCAAACGCGCGGCACGCGCATGAGCAGCATAGCCCTCGATGGCGGCCATGCGCTCGTGCAGACGGGCCAGCTTCGTACCATCGGCATCGGCCTCCGCGACTTCGATCTGTTGCTCAAGTTCGGTGAGTTCGGCATCGCCCTGCATGATAAATCGAATCGCCGGCAGGGGCAGGGCGGGGGTCTCCTGCGCCACATGCGCGATCACGATACCGCGGTCCATGCGGAAGCTGCCGGCATCCTCCTGCAACTGACCCAGAATCAGCCCGAACAGGGAGGATTTGCCGCAGCCGTTAGCGCCGGTGATGCCGAGCTTGTCGCCCGAGTGAATGGTGAGACTGGCTTGCTCGAACAGCAGCTTGCTGCCACGGCGAAGGCTTAGCCGATCAAAATAAAGCATGCCGCACTCTATGCAGAATGACGGAAATCAGAAGAGGGGATACATGCGAGATTGAGGGCCGGTTCAGACCCACATTGGGCTTGTCGAACGGCGACAAAACGTCCATGCTTGCCTTGAAGTTGCCAGACAAGCGGGGAGAGGTGAGGGATTTCCAATGTATAACAGACCGGGGAAGATAGAGGAATTGCCGCCCGAGTGCCGGGCTGTTTTTTCCGAACTGTCCGAATCGCTGGAATATTCGCCCGGGCAGGTGATATGCCGTCAGGGCGATGAGGATGGTTATCTCTATCTGCTGAAAAGCGGCACATTATCGGTCGTCACCGAGGACGAACATGGCGACAAACGCACCCTGGCGACGATTACGCCGGGCTCATTCTTCGGCGAGATCAATTTTATCTTCGGTGCCCGGCGGGTTGCTTCGGTGATTGCCACTGAAGTGGTCGAGGTCAGTCGTCTCGGCAGTCACATGAAGACCGAGGTGATCAAGAAGATGCCGGCCCTGTACAACCGGCTGCGCGATCTCGGCCTGAATCGCTGGGGCGTGATTCGTTTTTTAAGCAATCCGCTGCTCAAGGGTATTTCGCGCGAGCATCAGGATCAGATGTTGTCTGATGCGGTCTCAGGTACCTATGTTGCCGGCACGGTTCTGTTCGATCACGGTAATCAGGTGGATGATTTCATCCTGCTGCTGTCCGGAACGATGTATATCATCGATCAGGACGGTATAGAGAAGGAATTGACGGATGGCGACTGGTTGCTGCCCAGTGGTAGCCTGGACGGTGGTGCAAGCCGCTGGCGGGCGATTGCGGTGATCGAATGCATGGCCGTGTTTGTGCCGCTGGCTGCCATGCGTGAGGTCGTCAGTCATTACCCCGACTTTCGGGCCAGGCTGGCCGGCGGGTGCTCTGTTTGAAGTCAATGATTCCGACATTGAGGGTGAAATAGTGGCGGTTTATGCCGTAGGCGATATTCAGGGCTGCTACAAGCCGCTGAAGAAGCTGCTTAAGAAGGTCGCCTTTGATGCTGACAAGGACACGCTCTGGTGTGCCGGCGATCTGGTCAATCGTGGCCCTGATTCACTTAAGGTGCTGCGCTTTCTGAAAGGGCTCGGTGATGCCTGTATCTGTGTGCTGGGCAATCATGACCTGCATCTGCTCGAGCTTGCTGCCGGCGGTGAGGCGTATCGTCGCGATACGCTGGATAAGGTACTGCAAGCGAAGGACAGTATCGAGCTGATCGAGTGGCTACGGCATCGCCCGATGATGCACATGGATGAGGCGCGTGGCTGGGTTATGGTGCATGCCGGTCTGCATCCGCGCTGGACGATGGATGAGGCCCTGAAGCGTGCTGCGGCCATCGAGGCTGAATTACGCGGAGAGCACTGGAAGGAATTCTGCCGCCATCTACATCACGTGAAATTCCCAATACGGCAACCCAGGAAAGAGGATCCGACCCGCATCTTGTTCGATACTGCTGTCTTTACCCGGACCCGTTACAGTACGGTAAACGGATATTTCAACTGGAATGTGCGTACCGGTGAAAGCACCAAGAAAACCGATAAGCCGTGGTTTAAACATAAGCATGCCGATTGGAGAGGCGACACCAGCGTGGTGTTCGGGCACTGGGCTGCCAAAGGACTGATCGCTGATCAGTCGCATGTACTGGGCCTTGATTCGGGCTGTGTCTGGGGCGGCGCTCTGACGATGGTTAAACTAAAAAAGAACGGA
>CAZDJY010000186.1:0-2242 GCA_964505835.1 uncultured Zetaproteobacteria bacterium
CAGCTTGGCTATGATTTCCAGCTCAGCCTCGATCAAACCCGTCCGCATGTTGGTGGCGGGGCGCAGAAACTTGCTTCCAACGTGCTCGGCAAGCCGATGGATGATCCGGACACCATGGCTCTGTATCACGCCTTTGCCGATATCTATGAGCAGCATCCGGCTGATTTCTCCAAGCCCTTTCCAGGCGTTATGGAAGTGCTCGATGCAATGAAATCCCGTGGTATTCCGATGTGCGTGGTCACCGCCAAGCCCGCCAAGGCGCGCATCAAGGTGCTGGATGCCCTCGGTCTGACCGATTACCTGTCGCTGGCACTGTCGCCTGAGGATGGCTTTGCCAAGAAGCCCGCGCCGGATATGTTGCGTGAATGTTGCCGCGTCATGGGTGTGGATACAGCGGATACAGTGATGGTCGGCGATACCCGCTTCGATATCGAGGCCGGCTTTAACGCCGATTGTCTGAAGGTCTGCTATTGCGAACACGGCTATCAGGATCTGCCTGAAGAGTTCGAGGGTAAGGTAGTAAGATTGAAGAAATTTACCGAACTTCTGGCCCTGCTTGATGACTAGGGTATTAAGCGGCATCTACGGCATCCTGCCCGACGGGCTGGATAACGAAGAGATGCTCAGGCGAGCCGAGGCCGCCATGCGCGGGGGCCTGCGCATCATCCAACTGCGTGACAAAAAGCTGGGCTTTAAAAAGATCCTGCAGCGCGCTCAGGCCCTGCGGGAACTGACCGCCAGCTATGATGCCAGGCTCATCATCAATGATTCGCTTCAAATTGCTGTTGAATCCGGGGCCGACGGCGTGCATCTGGGGCGCGAAGACGAATGCGCGCAGCTATCACAAATCCGCCAGCAGGTCGGAGATGACATGCTCATAGGCATTACCTGCCGGGCCGATGCCGGTTTTGCCAAATTTGTGTTGGATAACGGTGCAAACTATGTGTCGTTCGGGGCGATCTGGACAACCCATTCCAAGCCGGAGGTGCCTGCGATTGGTCTGCCGCGATTAAGCAAGGCGCGCCAGATGTTTCCCAAGGCCAATATTTGCGCGATCGGCGGCATCAATCGCGACAGGCTTGCCGGGGTCAAGGCGGCCGGTGCCGACTGCGCTGCTGTCATTTCTGGTCTGTTCGCTGCTGAAGATATCGAAGCTGAAGCCAGAGCATTGCTGGAAATCTGGGATAAGGCATGAAAAAGCGACCGGTCTGTATGTCCATTGGCGGCTCCGATTCCTGCGGCTTAGCCGGCATTCAGGCTGATCTGCGCGTATTCGAAGCGCTTGGGGCGCATGGATGTTCCGCCATTACCGCACTGACGGCCCAGAACCCTCAACAGATTACCCATATCGAGCCGGCATCGCTTGCGCATCTGGATATGGAGATGCAGGCCGTTTTTGATTATTACGATGTGTCGGCGGCCAAGACAGGTATGCTGGTCGATGCCGAGCATGTCGCCGTGGTTGCAGCTTGCCTTGAACAGCAGCATATCGACAAGCCTCTGGTGATTGATCCGGTGATGATTGCCAGCTCGGGCGCCGAGCTTCTTGATGCCGGCGGCCGCGATGCGCTTGCCCAAGCCCTGATTCCGTTGGCCACCCTGATCACTCCGAATCTTGAGGAAGCAGCCTTCTGGTTGAGTCGCCCAGTCCGGGATGCCCAGGAGGATGCGCAGCTTCTGGCCGCTCAGTTTGATACCGCCGTACTGCTTAAGGGCGGACACGGGGAAGGGGAGAAGCTGAGCGATGTGCTTGCCACCCCGGATGGGTCCTGCAAGGCCTTTGAACATGCCCGCAAGCTCTGGGATGAGCAGCAAGGTCATGGCACAGGCTGCAGGCTTGCAGCGGCCATTGCTGCCCATCTGGCTGCCGGCGAGGAACTGAGCAAGGCTGTACGCAAGAGCATTGCCAGTGCTCAGAAAGCCGCATAACGTTACCCTGTCACGTAATCAATAAAGCAAAAGGGCAGGCATTAACGCCATGGCACGACAGAAATACACAATCACTGCATCCGATCACTGGTTTGCCAGACGCTGGATTGAGAAAAAACTCAGCAACCCGTTGTGGCTGGGCGAACAGCAGACCTTCAGGGCTGCCGAAGACTTTGAGCAACTGGACGAGCGAACCGAATCCCTGAATGCCTGGTGCGAGTTATGGCTCGGCAGCGGCGAATGGAAACAGATGAAGAGTGCCATCCGCGCCGCGCGCCTCAGGGCTCGGGAACATGAAACCAAAAGCGTTACC
>CAZDJY010000187.1:0-2226 GCA_964505835.1 uncultured Zetaproteobacteria bacterium
GACTCTGACTCCGTCAATCGTGGTTCGAATCCACGTCCCCCAGCCATTTTTTCATGCCTTCTACTTTTTCTGGAAAGATGAATTAATTTTCACATCAGATTCATTCTTAAATTAGAACCAGTCTATTAAAGTTCTCCCCATCTGGCGCCATTCCCTCCTCCCCTCCCTAGTGTTTTGCGCCAGATATCAGGGCCTCGACGTAAGTCGGGGCCTTTTTCTTGCTGCTGGTTTTCAAGGCAAACAATAAAGACATAATGGAAAAGCCTTGCCTGTTAGCGCAGGGTGATCTCTGCCTGAACAGGTAAATGATCCGAGCACAGCAGAGGCAGGGTCGAGAGATTGCTGATCTCAAGATCACCGGTGACCATGATGTGATCCAGGCGCCGGCGCGGTTGCCAGCTGGGAAAGGTGGGCGGACATGGTGAGCAGCTTAAATGAAGACGCGTATGGTTAAGGAGCAATGACATCTCTCTGGAATCCGGAGCGCAATTCAGGTCGCCCAAAAGAATCGCTGAAGGGTGTCGGTTGATCAGGCTGGCCAGATAGCGCATCTGACGCATGCGACTATGTTGTTGGAGTGACAGGTGCGTAGTGATGACGGCAATGCTTCGGCCTTGCCATGAAATGGATGTCTCCAGTGCTCCGCGTCCGTGCCGGGATCCGGGTAGCCTGTGCTCGCATGTATAGGCAATTGGATAGCGGCTTAACAGGCCCATCGAAATACGCGCCATGGGGCTAATCTCGCGTGTGATCAGGGAGTGGCTGTAAAGGAAGCCGGCACGCATGGCCATATACTCTTGCTGGTGGATGAAATGCGAGCGGTAGGAGCCAGCATCGGCCTCCTGCAAGCCGACAATGTCAAATCCCTCGATAGCCTGTGCAATGGCATTCAGATTCTCGCGACTGGCCCGATGCGGAAAAAGGTAGCGCCAGCCATAGGTAATCACATGACGCGGCCGATGGCTGCCAATGCCAGCCTGCATATTAAAACTGGCAACCTTCAGAATTTTCTGGCTCATGGTTCTTGCAGTACCTGACTGCGCATGCGCTCAAGTACAGCATGGATACGTTTGTCTTCTTTGTTATGCATGGCAAGCGCAGGTACGCGTTGCGGCCGCTGGTCATCGCCGAGCGCGGTAAATACAAAGACGGCATCCATGACTACATCGGCTTCCTTGAGGCTGCGTATTTCGACCGGAACCCACAGGCTGCTGCTCCCGACCAGCCCGACCTTGGTATGAATTTCCAATGCGGCCCCCAGTGCGGCGCCCCGGTGGAAGCGAGCCCGATGCACAGCCCGGGTCAGGCAGGTCGTTCTGGCATGCTGATGGGCTGCTAAGTAGGACACTTCATCGCAAAGCGTCAGCATGCGGCCGCCATGCATCATGCCGTAACCGTTCAGATCGTCTTTTCTGACAGTATAGGGATGCACTATGTTGGCATGCTGTATAAGTGATGGTGTAAGCGATTGTGTCATATGATGGGGCAATATAATCCGCTTTAGTTATAAAAGCATCCGTGCGGACCGCTTGCCCCATGTCGTTTGGCATGTGAGTTGCTGGCAGATATCACATGATATGCGCCGATTCATCAAGGTTGCATATGGGAGTGATGCATGTCGATGCCGAACAGACCACCGCCGATTCATATGTTTTTGCCGCCGGAAACGGTCGAAATGGTGATGCACTATGGGTCTAATTTTCCTGCGGATCTCGCTTTTGATGAGGATATGACGATTCTGTTTAGCGATATGCGCGGTTTCACTGAGTTGGCTGAGCAATATACACCGCGCGAGGTTTACGCGACGATCAATGCAAGCCTGGCTACCCAAACCAGTATCATCAGGCGTCATGGCGGTAGTGTGAATAAATTCCTTGGCGATGGTTTGCTGGCCTGTTTTTCCGGCGAGGCAAGCGGCGAAAAAGGGATTGCTGCCATTGTCGATATGCTTAACACGTTGCCAGGTCAGGAGGGGCGGCTGCTTCCATGCCCTGTCGGCTTTGGCTTGCATTCCGGACATGTATTGTTTGGTGTGCTTGGCGATGAAGAGAGACGGGAATTCACGGTGATTGGTGACGTCGCCAATACGGCCGCCCGCTTGTGTGGCATCGCCCACCCCTTTCAGGCTCTGGTGACCGAAGCTGTAGTGACATCAATCTCCAGTGAATCAAGAAAACAGTACTGCAACTTTCTCCGGGCTCAGACATTCAAGGGAAAGAAGCAGGC
>CAZDJY010000188.1:0-2213 GCA_964505835.1 uncultured Zetaproteobacteria bacterium
GGTCGGGTTCGACAACATTGACATCCCCGCCCCCTGTTTCTAACGTCGCGCCACTTCTTTAACGGGGATTGATGATGTCGAATATTGAACACTCACTACAGGACTTTGAGCAGGCCAGAAAAATTCTGCCCGGTGGCGTCAACTCTCCGGTTCGCGCGTTCAAATCCGTGGGCGGCACGCCCCGGTTCTTCGCCAGGGCCAAAGGTGCCTATGTATGGGATGTGGATGACAATCGTTATATAGATTATGTCGGCTCCTGGGGACCGATGATCCTCGGCCATGCGCACCCGGACGTGGTCAATGGAGTACAGCAGACCGCCGAGAATGGCATGAGCTTCGGTGCACCCTGCGAATTGGAAATTCTGCTGGCCGAACTAGTGGTCGATATGGTTCCATCCATTGATGTGGTGCGTTTCGTGAATTCAGGCACCGAGGCAACCATGTCTGCACTGAGGCTCGCACGTGGCTTTACCGGACGCGACAAATTCATCAAGTTCGACGGCGGCTACCACGGCCATGCCGACGGTTTTCTGGTCAAGGCCGGCAGCGGTGCGGCAACCTTCGGCGAGCCCGACTCGGCGGGGGTGCCGGCTGATTATGCCAAACTGACCCTGACTGCCCCATTCAACGACATCGAAGCCGTCAAAACTCTGTTCGCTGAGAACAAGGGCGAGATTGCCTGCATCATCGTCGAACCGGTGCCCGGCAATACCGGCGTTATGGATTTATATAGCAATGGTTTTTTGCAGCAGTTGCGCGATCTGTGCGACGCCGAAGGGGCATTACTGATCTTTGACGAGGTGATGTGCGGCTTTCGCGTAGCTGCCGGTGGCGCTCAACAGCGCTTTGGCATTACGCCGGATCTGACGTGCCTGGGCAAGATCATCGGCGGCGGCCTGCCGGTCGGCGCCTACGGCGGACGCGAAGAAATTATGCGTAACATCTCCCCGGATGGCCCGGTGTATCAAGCTGGCACCCTATCGGGCAATCCGCTGGCCATGCGCGCCGGACTGGACACCCTGACCCGCCTGCGCCAACCAGACTTCTACGAAACACTGGAGGCTAAAACAACCCGTCTGGTCGAAGGTCTCCTGTCAGGTTGCAGGGAAGCAGGTGTGCCTGCCATTGCCAATCAGATCGGAGCGATGTTCACTGTCTTCTTTACCGACCTTGATGCCGTCACCTGTAGCTCGGATGTCAGCGAGCACTGCGATCTGAATTTCTTCGGCCGCTACTTTAATGCGATGCTTGATGAAGGCGTTTATCTGGCACCGTCGCAGTATGAAGCAGCCTTTATGTCTGCTGCCCACTCCGATGAGGACATCGATGCCACCATCGCCGCCGCCGAACGCGCCCTGGCAAGGCTCGCTTGATGATTTGCTCATGAATCTGCTATCTGAAATCACCTTCAACGAAGCCGGTCTGGTGCCGGCCATTGCTCAGGATGCCACCACCGGACGCGTACTGATGATGGCCTGGATGAATGTTGAGGCCATTGAGCAGACCATTGCCACGGGATTTGCCCACTATTATTCGCGCTCACGTCGAAGACAATGGAAGAAGGGCGAATCATCGGGCCATGTACAGAAGGTTGAAGAGATGTATCTCGACTGCGACGGTGATACGCTGCTGTTGAAGATTCAGCAGACCGGCCCTGCCTGCCACACCAACCGTGCATCCTGCTTTTACAGGCAAATGCAGGATGATGACTGGATCACCATCGATGAGCCACAGGAGTAAATGCCGATGAGCCAGGATAACAGTAATCAGAACAATGCCGATATTCTGGAGGAACTGACGAGCGTACTGGAGTCGCGCAAGGGTGAATCCCCCGATTCTTCCTATGTTGCGTCGTTGTTCGCAAAACCGGACAAGATGCTGGAAAAGATCGGCGAGGAGGCAGTCGAAACCATTATCGCCGCCAAGAACGATGACCGGGAACAGATTATCTACGAAACCGCTGATCTATGGTTTCACTCCATGGTGATGCTGGCCCAGAAAGGACTATCGGCAGACGATGTTCTGGGCGAACTGGCTCGCCGTTTCGGTGTCTCCGGCCACGATGAAAAGGCCTCCCGGAAGTAAGCCTGAGCCAGTCAAAAGGAGAATGTCATACGCGCATTACTCACAAGCTTGAATGCGATATTCTTCTCATGCTGATAACTCACCGAACCCTCCGTGATTATTTCGCCATGATTATTTGTATATTATTT
>CAZDJY010000189.1:0-2180 GCA_964505835.1 uncultured Zetaproteobacteria bacterium
CAGCAGATCAAGGCACTGGCTGAATGGCTTTTGACGCTGGACGATTAGAGGCTGAGCGGGTATACATTCGGACTGTTCAGAAACTTCTAAAACGGCTGCCAGGCATTTTTACTCGGCAACATCAACGATTGTTGTCTGCAATGCGTTGACACGCGCTGCTGCCGGTCTTGTGAAGGCTGTGCATATGTCCTGATGATTCGGGGCATTTCAAATGATGAGGGGATATTCAACCATGAAAAAAGATTTAGTTATTGCGCCATCCATTCTCTCGGCTGATTTTGCCGATCTGGGTGCTGAGATTCGAGCCATTGATGAGGGAGGTTGCGACTGGGTTCACTTTGATGTGATGGATGGCTCATTCGTTCCGCCGATCACCATTGGTGACAATATCTGCAAGGCCATTCGCTCGCATACTGAGAAGCCGATCGATGTTCATCTGATGGTCAACCACCCGGATACGCAGGTTGAATCTTTTGCCAAGGCCGGCGCTGATATCATTACGGTGCATCAGGAAGCCTGTGTGCATCTGGAGCGCACCTTGCAGTTGATTCGCTCACTGGGTAAGAAAGCAGGCGTGAGCCTGAACCCGGGAACGCCTGTTTCGACCCTTAAGCATGTGCTGCATTGCACGGATCTGGTGCTATTGATGAGCGTGAACCCGGGTTACGGCGGTCAGTCCTATATCCATGCCGTGACTGACAAGATTCGCGAAGCGCGTCAGATGCTCGACGATGCTGGCTGCGATGCCTGGCTGGAAGTGGACGGTGGCGTCAATGCCGCAACCATCGCCGAGGTGACCGGTGCAGGTGCGGATGCAGTGGTAGCTGGTTCGGCCGTTTACAACAAGCCCGATTATGCTGCTGCCATGGCCGAACTGAGAGACTTGGCCAAGTAACTTGTAACAGTAATGTAACTAAAAGCGGCGAGCGGATAAATTCGGCCGCCGCTTTGTTTCATAGCAATGATTTCGTTGGTCCAGCATTGACGAAAGTCAAATGGGCTGCTAGCCATGCGGCTTGTGAATTTTTAGTGAATTTTTTTTCATAAACTGGGAGGAGGTATTTATGACAGATCAAGCAGATCAGTCGCGGCGCAATTTTCTTTATGTTGCTGCAGGTGGCATGGGTGCAGTTGCTGCCGGCGCAGCCGTTGTTCCTTTTTTGGGAAGTATGTTGCCAGCTGCGGATACGCTAGCCGCATCGAAAACAGAATATGAGGTATCCACGGTAGAAGCCGGTCAGTTGGTCGTGATCCAGTGGCAGGGCAAGCCGGTGTTTGTTGTGAATCGGACACCGGAATATCTGGCTGAAGTCGATGGGCATGATGACATGCTCAAGGATCCCGATTCAAAACATATTGAAGCGGTTTCAGCCGAATGGATGGATACGCCGGAGAAACGCAAATACCGTGCTATCAAGCCGGAATACCTGATTGTTGTGGCCAGCTGTACGCATCTGGGCTGTATCCCGATGTTCAAGCCGACCAAGGGCCGAAAGGACTGGGGCGAATCGGTGCCGGAGAACTGGCCGGGTGGCTGGCATTGCCCTTGCCATGGCTCTCTGTATGACATTTCTGCACGCGTGATCAATGGTTCACCTGCACCGCATAATCTGCATCTGATGCCATACAAATATCTTACCGACACGAAAGTGTTGATCGGATAAGGGGGGGATAGTGTTAGATAAAATCATGAAATCCAAACTGTTCGGCTGGGTCGACGAGCGCACGGGTGCTGAAGCAATCATCAAATCCCAGCTGACCGAATATCAGGTGCCAAAAAATCTGAACTATATGTGGAACTTCGGCTCCCTCGCCTTGCTGGTGCTGGTGCTGCAGATTCTTACTGGCATCTTCCTGGCCATGTATTACAAGCCGAGTGCGGCTCTGACCTATGGTCGCTACACGGTCGCATTTGATTCGGTTGAGCGCATCATGCGTGATGTGAACTTCGGCTGGTTGCTGCGTTATATGCATGCCGTGGGCGCTTCGGCCTTCTTCGTGGTTGTGTATATGCATATCGGCCGTGGTCTGTACTACGGTTCCTTCAAGGGTCCGCGCGAATTGCTGTGGATTATCGGCGTGGTGATCCTGCTGATCATGCAGGGTGCGGCATTCTTCGGTTATCTGCTCCCCTGGGGCCAGATGTCCTTCTGGGGTGCAACCGTGATTACCAACCTGTT
>CAZDJY010000190.1:0-2179 GCA_964505835.1 uncultured Zetaproteobacteria bacterium
TCGAGCTGGGTGAAGTGCCCGAAGCCATGCAGGCTACGAATCTGCGCGTCCTGCTGGTGGATGATTCGATTATCGCCCGCAAGGTTGAAACCGGCATGATCGAGAGTCTGGGGTTTACCGTGGACGGGGCGATCGACGGTATCGATGCCAGGGAAAAGATGAATCTGAGCCATTATGATATCCTGGTAACCGATCTGGAGATGCCGCGGCTTGATGGGTTTGGCTTGGTTCGCCAGCTACGTAACGACCCGAAATATGAGGATCTACCGATGCTGGTGATTTCCACGCGCGAGAGCCCCGAGGATCGTATGCGAGCCATCGAAGCGGGGGCCGATGCCTATCTTGTGAAGCAGCAATTAAATGGCAAAGAGCTTATCAATACCTTCCAGGCGTTGATTGGACCATTGACGAGCGGCCCCGATGACAGTACAAATCGCCCTCCTGAAATTCAGGCTCCCATCGTCTAGCGGTTAGGACGCTGGCCTCTCACGCCGGAAACAGGGGTTCGATTCCCCTTGGGAGTACCATTTCAAACCGATCACGGACCGCCTGGCGGTCCGTTTTTCGTTAGACGCCCTTTTGTTGGATGCCGGATTGTAACTTACCTGTAACTCATCTAAACTGTTGCTAACGCATCAGGAGGCCACGATGAGCGATCGCTTAACTTCCCATAGCCTGTTTCAATCTCTTTCAAAAGATTCATTAGCTGCTTTGACCAAGGTTGCAGAGGTCAAACATTACAAGGCCGGAGAAACCCTGATCGAGGAAGGCGAATTCAATGACAAGCTTTTTTTGCTGCTCGGTGGTTCTGTTCGGGTTGAGAGTCAGGATGCCGGTCACATCGGCACCTTGAAACCAGATTCCATCCTTGGTGAGATTTCTACCTCGGGTATGAGTCTGCCGGTTGCCACGGTGAAAGCCGACGAGGATGTCGAAACGATCACGCTGCCCATCGAGGTGGTTTCCGAGATTGCTTTCGAGGAAGAGGGCTTTTCCAATGCACTCAGGGCGCTCGGTATGCGCCGCGCCGAAAACAATTGATCCTTGGCCGTTCTCCTCTTTTTTGCTTTCCGTGTAACGTCGCATAATGAATATTATGTAAAGTTATAATATTTACCCATGCCAGAGCGAATTCACAATAAAACAAACTATTACGATAAGTTACAAACACTTATGAAAGTGTTACGTAAAGACTGCCCATGGGATGCCGAACAGACCATCACCTCCCTGCGTCGCTATACGCTCGAAGAGGTTCACGAAGTACTTGAGGCCATCGACACGGTCGATACGACTGGCGACTGGCAGCCACTGAAGGCCGAGCTCGGGGATCTCCTGCTGCAGGTCGCCTTCTATGCCTGCATCGCCGAAGAAGCCGATGCATTCGATCTTGGCGATGTCATTGATGCGCTGATCGATAAAATGATCTATCGCCATCCGCATGTCTTTGCTGAAACGGCCAGTGATGACCTGTCCCGCCAATGGAACGAACTCAAGGATGCCGAACATCAGGATAGAAAGAGCCTGATGGATGGTATCCCACCTCTGCCGGCGCTGAAATACGCGCAGAAGCAACAGCAGCGTGCTGCCCGTGTCGGTTTCGACTGGGTGCAGGCCCCGGATGTGATCGCCAAGATGCGTGAAGAACTGGATGAACTGGAGTTTGAGGTGCGCAATCAGGCCGATAAGTCCCGCATCGAGGATGAATTCGGCGATGTGCTATTCACATTGGCCAATCTGGCCCGCAAACTCGATCTGGATGCGGAGTTAAGCCTGATGCATACCAATCGCAAGTTTGCCGAACGCTTCCGTTCTATGGAGGCGTTGGCGGCAGCCAGAGAGCTTGATTTGGCTGCAACCCCTCTGGATGAGCTTGAAGAGCTTTATCAGGAAGCTAAAAAATCGCTTGCTGGGTAAGTTTTGTGCATTAAACGTGCGCAAGTTCCCTACTTCTCGTAGATTCGCCCGAACAGATTTGCACGAACAACCTAAATCGCTACTAAGGATACCCTATGGACAACGACACCCCCGATCAGCCGGATCAAAATCAGGAGTTGCAGATTCAGATGCCGCCCGAGGTGCAACGCGGCGTGTATGCCAACCAGATGCTGGTGGCGCATACGCAGGAAGAGTTCGTGCTCGATTTCATCCTGGCCACGGCCCCTGCCGGCGTCGTTAACGC
>CAZDJY010000191.1:0-2162 GCA_964505835.1 uncultured Zetaproteobacteria bacterium
CCAAAGGTTGATCTACAAAATATAGCGCGACAGATCCTCGTCCTCCGAGATATCACCGAGTTGCTGGCGTACATAGGCTGCATCGACCTTGACGGTTTCGCCGCTGCGCTCCGAAGCTTCGAAGCTGATCTGATCAAGCACGCGCTCCAGCAGCGTATGCAGCCGTCGGGCCCCGATGTTCTCGGTCTTTTCGTTGACCGACACGGCAATGCGGGCAATTTCGGCGATACCATCTTCGCCGAATTCAATGCTGACATCCTCGGCGTTCAGCAGCGCTGCATACTGGCGCGTCAATGACGCTTCCGGCTCGACCAGAATGCGTCGGAACTCGCCTTCACCGAGAGCACTTAGATTAACGCGGATCGGAAAGCGGCCCTGCAATTCGGGGATCAGATCGCTCGGCTTGGCCAGATGAAAGGCACCGGACGCAATGAACAGGATATGATCGGTATTCAGATGCCCGTAGCGGGTGTTTACAGTCGTGCCTTCGACCAACGGCAGCAGATCACGCTGCACACCTTCGCGCGACACATCGGCACTGTTGCTTTCCCGGTGAGTGATCTTGTCCATCTCGTCGAGGAAGACGATACCGTCATTCTCGGCGCGCTTGATGGCCTGTTCCTTGATGGCATCCATATCCAGCAGGCGATCAGCCTCCTGTTGCTGGATCACCTTCAGTGCATCGGCGACGTTCATTCGCTTGGATTTGTTCTTATTGCCCATCAGACCGCCGAGCATGTCCTTCAGGTCCATTTCCTCGGAACCCTGGTTTGAGAACACCTGCATCATCGGCATGCTCGGGGTCTGCTCGACCTCGATTTCAACCTGGCGATCATCAAGCTCTCCCAGACGCAGTTTCTTGCGCATCTTCTCGCGCGATTCGCTGCTGCTGGAAGCGGTTCCTGTAGCCACCGGGCCGCTTGAAGCGACAGAATGAGGCATCAGGATATCCAGCAGTTGATCCTCGGCAATCTTCTCCGCCTTAGCCTGCACTCGGGCCAGATGTTCGCCCCGTACAATTTTGATGGCCGTGTCGACCAGATCACGCACAATGGTTTCCACATCGCGGCCGACATAGCCGACCTCGGTGAATTTGGTGGCCTCGACCTTGATGAACGGCGCATTTGCAAGACGCGCAAGACGGCGTGCGATCTCCGTTTTTCCGACGCCGGTGGGACCGATCATCAGGATGTTCTTCGGCGTGATCTCTTCGCGCATGGGTGAAGCGACCTGCTGACGACGCCAACGGTTACGCAGGGCAATGGCGACGGCGCGCTTGGCATCGTCTTGCCCGATAATATAGCGATCAAGCTCGGAAATGATTTCGCGCGGGGTCATGGTCTGGCTAGTGGGCTGACTCAAGGTCAAGACTCCTTGGGGATGGATTCAACGGTGACGTTGGTATTGGTGTAGATGCAGATATTGGCGGCAATAGCCATGGCTTCCCGGATGATCTCAACAGCTGACAACTCGCTGTGACCGACCAGCGCTTCCGCAGCGGCCTTGGCATAAGAGCCACCTGAGCCGATGGCGGCTACACCGTCGTCAGGCTCTAGTACATCGCCGTTGCCGGAGATCAGGAGGGTATTGGTCTCATCAGCGACAATCATCATCGCTTCCAGCTGGCGCAGGTATTTATCAGTACGCCATTCCTTGGCCAGTGCTACTGCGGCGCGCATCAGGCTGCCGGCATGTTCATCCAGCCTGGATTCAAAGCGTTCGAAAAGATTCATCGCATCGGCGGTGGAGCCGGCAAAGCCGGTCAGGATGGCGCCGTCGCGCATGGTGCGCACCTTGCGTGCGCCGTGTTTCACTACCGTATCGCCCAGGGTGACCTGCCCGTCGCCGCCGATGGCGACCTGATTGTTTTTGCGTACACAGCAAATCGTTGTACCGCGCATGGAAATCGAGCTCATGACTCACCACCTGTTCAGCAAAATCCGCCCCTTGCTCTGGTTCGGAAGTGCTACTCTAACGATGATTTAAAATGCCGTCAGCATGAAGTCGGCCATGAGTTTCAGGATGAGCATAAAACTACCGACAGGGGATTGACGAAAGCATCCTTCGGCCCTACGGTTCGCCGCCTTCGCATGAAGGCTTAAATAATCGGGGCATAGCGCAGCCTGGTAGCGCATCTGGTTTGGGACCAGAGGGTCGGGTGT
>CAZDJY010000192.1:0-2113 GCA_964505835.1 uncultured Zetaproteobacteria bacterium
GGCCACGCTGGGGCATAATGCTGATGGCACGCCAGCAGATGAAAGCACGCCATCGAATCTGGATAATATGATTGGCCACTATAAACGCTCCAAATACATGGCAGAGGAAATCGTTCGCACACTGGTTTCGGAGCAGCAACTCCCGGCTGTCATCGTCAATCCCGCCGGCCCGGTCGGCCCGCGCGATATCAAACCAACCCCGACCGGTCAGATGGTGCTCGATACCATGCGCGGACGCATGCCCGGTTATATCGATACCGGCCTGAATATCGTGCATGTCGATGATGTGGCCGAGGGTCATCTGCTGGCCTTTGAACATGGCAGGCCCGGTGAATGCTATATTCTCGGCGGCGAGAATCTGCCGCTGAAAGAAATTCTGACACGGGTCGCCACACTGGCCGGGCGCAAACCGCCACGTATTCGCATGCCGTATTATGGCGTCTTACCGTTGGCATGGCTGAGTGAAGCGGTCGCTACGATAACTGGTGCGACGCAACCGCTGATTGCCATGGATGGCGTGCGAATGACCCGCAAATGCATGTATTTTTCATCCGACAAGGCCCGTCGCGAACTGGGCTATGCGCCCCGCCCCGCCCAGGCCGCTCTTGAAGATGCTGTTGCATGGTTCAATCAACATGCTTACTAAGGTATTCTGCACATGCTGTAATACGCAGCCAATGATTTGGACTGATTCGATATGACAATGAAAACAGGCACCCGACTCGGTTTGATATGCGGTCTCACCGCTCTGATTGCTCTGGTGATATGGCAAGGCATTGGCGAAATCACGGCCGCACTCGTCGCCACCGGCTGGGGGCTGCTGCTGGTCACAGCCTTCCATCTGCTGCCCATGCTGAGCAGCAGCTTATGCTGGCGCGGCCTGTTTCCGCCTGAACACAGGCCGGCATTACCCCGCCTGTTGCAGGCGCGCTGGATCGGGGAATCCATCAACGGCCTGCTGCCGGTGGCCCAGGTCGGCGGCGAACTGGCCAAGGCCCGCTGGATGATGCATTACAATGTGCCCGGAAGCGCCGCCGGGGCCAGCGTCGTGGTGGAATTAACGATTACCCTGATGACCCAGATTCTGTTCACCCTGATTGGCCTTGCCCTGCTGCTGCTCCATCTGGAACCCGGTCTGAATCTGGTTCTTTCGATTATTTTGGGCATAGTCGCCATCGGAGCGTTGCTATTTATTTTTTACAGCGCCCAGCGCCAGCGCTTCTTCAGCAAAATTGCGCATTTTGTCAATCATATTGCCGGTGGCAGGGAATGGTTATCCATGTCAGGGGGTGCAGATCAGCTGGATACGGCCATTGAGCACATCTACGGAAACAAAAAAGTTTTAGCCTTTGCTTCGGCATGGCGTTTACTCAGTTGGATAGTGGGTACTGGAGAGGTATGGCTATTAATGTACTTCCTGGGTATGCCCATCAGTCTGGCGGAAGCACTGTTACTCGAAAGTCTGGGCCAGGCCATCCGCGCGGCCGGCTTTTTTATCCCCGCCTCACTGGGCATTCAGGAAGGTGGTTTTCTGCTGCTCGGGGCGGTGCTGGGTATTCCCCCACACACGGCGTTGGCGCTTTCACTCGGCAAACGCATTCGTGAATTAATACTCGGTCTGCCCGGCCTGATGACCTGGCAATTCGGCATCGGGCAACGGCTTTGGCAGCGCCGCCAAGTGGAACAGGCCACAGAGTCAGGGAATCTATGACGCCGCTGCAAAAAACCGCTTTTATTGCCCACGCCGCCAAACGCCTGTTTGATGACAAGGCGTTATACGCCCAGCTAGTGATCACACGAAACTGCAATCTCTCCTGCGCCTATTGTAATGAATATACAGCAGGCGCACCGCATATTTCGGCTGACACTCTGCTTGATCGCATCGACAAGCTGGATGCGCTGGGTGTGCTGATTTATGATATTCTCGGCGGTGAACCGCTCATGCACCCTGCCCTGTCTGAACTTGTGGCGCACATCAAAGCCAAGCAACAAGGGGCTAATCTGGCTACCGTCATCAGTAACGGTTTTTTACTTACGAAGGACATGATTGCAGATCTAAACACGGCCGGCCTTGACCTTATGCAAATCAGCGTCGATTCCGTTCGCCCCGGTA
>CAZDJY010000193.1:0-2089 GCA_964505835.1 uncultured Zetaproteobacteria bacterium
CGCTTGTTGGCTGCCGCAACGGCAATGCCAGCCTCGGATTCAGCAAATCCGGTCAACAAACGGGCTACGGCCAGTTGCTGATGCACCGTTTGCTCGCTGCCAGCATGCAATGCCGCTTCCAGAGCGCTGCGAGACACATTAAAATGGCCTGCCATGCCGATAAGGCGCTCATGCACGAAGCTGCGCACGGCCTCAATCGTTTCTGACTTGATGGCAATCGTCACGCGCTGCTGATTCCACTGTTTGGCGGCTTCCTCAAGCACTTCAGTCAAGGTCATCTGCACGGACATCGTGTCCCCTTCGAGCAAACGGATCAGGCCGATGGCTGCCCGACGCAGACCAAATGGATCGGCACTGGCCGTCGGAATGCGGCCGAGATGGAAATAGCCCAGCAGCTTGTCCGCCCGCTCGATAATGCCGATCGCTCTGGCTATGCCATTGTCGGGCAATGCATCATCGGCACCGGCCGGTGCATAGTGCGCCGCAATTCCGGCTGCGACGGCCTCTTCCTCGCCATCCATACGCGCATAGATGCCACCCATGTAGCCCTGCAACTCGGGAAACTCGCCCACCAGACCCGTGGTCAGATCGGATTTGCAGAGGTAGGCCGCCCGCTGAGCAAGGTTCGCATCAACACCGAGAGTCGAAGCATTGTCGAGCACAAAGGCACGCAAGCGTCTCACCTGATCGCCCACCATGCCCAAGCCATCCTGAAATACGATCTCGGATAATTTCTCGACCCGTTCTTCCAGTGTCTGCTTTGGATCGCGATCAAAATAAAAGGCAGCATCGGCCAGGCGTGCATTCACCACCCGCTCATTGCCTTGCGCCACGGCCGATGGATCTCTGGATTGAATATTCGCGACGGTGAAAAACACGTTGGAAACAGCCCCATCCGGCGCCTTGGCCGCAAAGCAACGCTGATGATGCTTCAACTCAATGCGGCTGACCTCTTCCGGCAGACGTAAAAAATCCTCGTCATAACGGCCAGCCACAACCTGTGGCCACTCGACCAGATCGGTAACCTCATCGAGCAACTCGTCATCCTGCACCAGATGCACGGACAATGACTCTGCCGATGCAGCCAATTGCCCGGCAATGATCTGCCTGCGGGCATCCCGATCAGCCATCACGCATTGTTTTTCCAGCCAGGCAAACGGATCGTGCACATCCAATTCACCCGTACTGCCATGGATGCGGTGACCTCGCGACGTCATGCCTGTCTGTACACCGGCAAAGGAAAAGCTGATCTGCTCGTCGCCCAGCTGTGCAACCATCCAGCGAATCGGGCGGATAAACGCATCACTGCGCACCTTTCCATCCTGCCACTGCATCTGCTTGGGGCTGGGTAGTTTACGCAGAATATCCGGCATGGCCGCGGCCACAATGTCGGCGACCTTACGACCTTTCACCATCTGCACTGCCCGCATGTACTTGCCCTTGCCATCACCCTTGTCAGCCAGGTCGAAATCGGCCAGCGACAGCCCCGCCTTTCTAGCAAAACCTTCTGCAGCCTTCGTCGCCTCGCCGTCTTTATACGCCACTTTCTCCGGCGGCCCCCAAAGGGTCTGTTCGCGGTCGGCCTGCATCACAGGACAGGCCGTTGCATGAAGCAACAGTCGCCGGGGTGTCACACCCAGACGTAGCGCATCCGACTCAATGCCTGCATCCGCCAACACATTCTGCAGGGCCGCGCGCAGTGACTCGCCCATGCGCGGCGCGACGCCCGCAGGAATTTCCTCGGTGCCGATCTCAATCAGCAGTGGGCTCAAATCGCTCATCCTTCCACCCCCGCATAGGCGCGCGCCACCGTGCGTGCAAGCCCACGAACCCGGCCAATAAACCGCTGGCGTTCAGCTACAGAAATCGCTCCGCGCGCATCAAGCAGGTTGAAGGCATGCGAAGCCCGCATGACTTCCTCATAGGCCGGCAAAACGAGATTCGCCTCAGTGAAGCGTGAACATTCGGCCTCGGCCTTGTCGAACTGGGTATGTAGCCACGAAGCGTCGGCCATGTCGAAATTATAAGCCGAGTATTCAACCTCGTTACGATGGAACACCTCGCCGTAGCTGACCTTCTTGCCATCGGC
>CAZDJY010000194.1:0-2068 GCA_964505835.1 uncultured Zetaproteobacteria bacterium
TAGCATCACAGCTCTAGGGCATAGGCTTTTTGAGGAGAGGATCCATTGAATATTCATGAATATCAGGCCAAGGAGATACTGAGGTCGTTTGCTGTTCCAACGCCGCGCGGTGAGCTGGCAACATCCGTTGACGAGGCGATTAAGGCGGCCGAATCATTGGGAGGCTCGGTGTGGGTGGTCAAGGCCCAGATCCATGCCGGTGGTCGCGGCAAGGCCGGTGGTGTACGCCTGTGTAAATCGATCGATGAGGTTGAGGCAGCAGCGCATGCATTAATCGGCTCAACCCTGATCACCAAGCAGACCGGTGCGGCAGGTAAGGTTGTGCACAAGGTTTATGTCGAGGAGGGGCTTGATATCGCCAGCGAATTCTATCTTTCGCTGCTGGTTGATCGAGAGGCTGAGGCTGTGGCATTTGTTGTCAGTCCTGCCGGCGGCATGGATATCGAGGCCGTGGCAGCCGATACACCCGAAAAGATCTTAACGACGCCGATTCCGTTGCAGCGTGGCCTGACCGGCGAGGATACGGAGGCCATGGCGGATATGCTCGGGCTGAAAGGCGCGGCTGCTGCGGCTTTTGATGAACTGGCCGCCAATCTGTATCGTACCTTTGTTGGGAAGGATTGCAGTCTGCTGGAGCTGAATCCGCTGGTGTTGACCGGTGCGGATGAATTGATCGCCCTCGATGCCAAGATCGCTATTGATGATAATGCCCTCTACCGCCAGCCCGAGGTTGCAGCCATGCGGGATGCAGATGAAGAGGATCCGCGCGAGACAGAGGCGGCCAAATTCGGGCTGAATTACATTGCGCTGGATGGTCAGATCGGTTGCATGGTCAATGGCGCGGGACTTGCCATGGCTACGATGGATATTATACAGCTGAAAGGTGCCAAGCCGGCGAACTTTCTCGATGTCGGTGGGGGCGTGACCGTTCCTGCGGTGACCGAGGCATTCAAGTTACTGTTTTCCGATGCGCATGTGAAAGCCGTACTGGTCAATATCTTTGGCGGCATCGTCCGCTGCGACATCATTGCCAATGGTCTGCTGGAGGCTATCAAAACGCATCCGATGCGAGTGCCGGTGATCATGCGTCTGGTAGGCACGAACGAGGAGGAAGGACGGAAGCTTGTCAGGGATGCAGGGCTTGCTGTGCATTGGGCAGCTGATCTGGATCAGGCGGCTGAAATGGCTGTGGAGGCATTGAAATGAGCGTATTGCTGGACAAGGACACGCGCGTGATCTGCCAAGGCTTTACCGGCAAGCAGGGGAGCTTTCATTCCGAGCAGATGATCGATTACGGCACCACATTTGTTGGCGGAGTGACTCCGGGCAAGGGGGGGCAAACTCATCTGGGGCGCCCGGTATTTGATACAGTCGCTGATGCTGTCGAGAGCGAGGGTGCGCAAGCGACAGTCATTTTCGTGCCGCCGCGTTTTGCTGCCGATGCCATCGTCGAGGCGGCTGAGGCTGGGATCGGTCTGATTATCTGCATTACCGAAGGTATTCCCGTCATGGATATGCTGAAGGTCAAAGCTCAGCTGAACGCGATGAAAAAAGCGCCCGTGCTGATCGGGCCGAACTGTCCGGGCGTGATTACGCCGGGTCAGGCCAAGATCGGCATCATGCCAGGTCACATCCATCTGCCCGGACGGGTCGGCGTGATTTCGCGCTCCGGCACTTTGACCTATGAAGCTGTGGCGCAGTTGACGGACTCTGGTCTCGGCCAGAGCACCTGTATCGGCATGGGTGGCGACCCTATCCACGGACTTGATTTTATTGATGCGTTGAGATTGTTCGAGGCCGATACTCAGACCGAAGGCATTGTGATGATTGGCGAGATTGGCGGTGCAGATGAGGAGCATGCGGCTGATTATATTCGCGAACATGTCAGCAAGCCGGTCGTGGCTTTCATTGCCGGGGCAACAGCGCCGACGGGCAAACGCATGGGCCATGCGGGCGCTATTATCTCGGGCGGCAAGGGAACGGCAGTCGCCAAGTTTGCCGCTCTTGAAGCGGCAGGTGTGAGCGTGGAGCATAACCCGACACTGCTAGGTAAGCGTATGCAGAAGTT
>CAZDJY010000195.1:0-2063 GCA_964505835.1 uncultured Zetaproteobacteria bacterium
TCTAAGCCCTGATGAAGTTCAGACAATGCAGAGCGCAAAGCCTTTTCCTTCGCCGAATAAGCCTGAAATTTTTCCTGATAGGAGCGCATATCCCGACTGATATCGGCGCGCAACGCATTGCTGATAGCTGCTTTTTCAAGCTTGCTCGTAAACGCAAGCATCTCGTTCCCCCATTTGGTCAGATACTTATCCTTACCGCGCAACATAAAATCCTTCTCGTGACGCCGAAGCATCAACATGGAAACCATCAACTCATCTAACCCGGCCTTCTTAACCATCGCCTCCGCCTGATGAACCGCATCACGCAGCCCTCCGCGCAGGCCTTCTTTCTCGCTCAGACCGAGCTCCGTTTTCAAAGCATTGATTTTTCCCCATGAGGTACTCACCGCAGCCAGCGGGCTTTCCAGCTCGGCAGCGTGTGCGCGCAGTTTTTCGTCCCGAATACTTTTGATCATACTGGCTGTTTCTGCAAGACTTTCTTTCAATATCAGATCAACCTCGCTCCCGGCATTCAATCCTCCAGCAACATAATCGCTTGCCAGTGAATCGACGCGCGCCAGATCTCCGGCGAGACCGTCAAAATCCTCCATGTGCGCTGAGGCATATCCAGCTTGTTCATCAATGGTTTCAAGCTTGTTGTTCGTTATCTGGTGGGCAATGCCAATCAGCAGAACACCGGCAACTAACACCCCTGCAATAAGCCGGAAACGCTGCCTGATCGTGATTTTCTCAAATCCTTTTAATGGGGCCTGAAGCTCCGTCTGCATAATTTCACCCATGATGTTCGCCTCCAGAAATATATGTGGCACTGCCCGCAAGCGGGCCGCCCGAATGTCTATCGGCAATAACGAAGCAAATATTAGGCCATATCAGTGATTTTCTTGCGGCTTGCAGAAAATCAGACGGAATGATGCCTGGCTGACTCGAAGCCATACCCGGACCAATGATTCAGTCATGACTTTTGAAAAAGGATACAGGGCTTTGACACAGGCCGGATGATTGATGGCCTGCCAACGTCAAAATGCATATTTTGCAATTTTACGGGAGAAGACCTTGCTTCCGATTCGTTCTGCTTCAAAATCGGGCTATGGAAATCCTTTATCGTTGCCAGCAGTGCAAAACAGAATTCCGACTGGATGAGCGTGAGGCTTGCCAATGTCCGAAATGCGGCAGCACCCGAGCCCGAACGATCCAGCGGTTCTATTGATGTCCAGGCTTGATGTGCTCTCTATCGGACATGCTTCATACGATATAACGATGGCTGTCGCCCATCATCCTGAAACGGATGAAAAGATGAGGGCCGACGCTCTTGATCTGGCAGGCGGCGGACCCGCTGCCAATGCAGCGGTCTGCATAGCCCGGCTGGGCGGAAGCGCCTCGTTTTGCGGTTATCTGGGGCGGGATATATTCGGCGATGCGCATGTGCGGGAATTTGAGCGCGAGGGTGTAGATGGCTCGTTGATTGTGCGTGGTGAGCATCCGTCGCCGGTATCACAGGTTCTGGCCAAGCCGGACGGCAGCCGTTCAGTGGTGAACTACAAGGGCAATACACCGTGGTTGCCGGGCGATGCAGTTGATTGCGCCGACATCTCGGCCAAGGCGGTGCTGTTCGACGGGCATGAGCCCTTGTTGTCTGGCACGGCGGCGAGCTGGGCCAGGGAGCGGGGCATTCCCAGTGTGCTTGATGCGGGATCGCTGCAGCGGGGTACGCGGGAGTTGGCCGCCAGGGTTGATGTACTGGCTGCTTCGACCCGGTTCGCCAGCCAGTATGCTGAAACCAACGATATGCATATCGCCTTGCAACGCTTGGCTGGTCTATGCCCCAGAGTGGTCATTACGCAGGGCGGGGGCGGCCTGTTATGGGCCGAAAACGGGCAAAGCGGCCATGTGCCGGCTTTCAAGATCCCGGTCGTCGATAGCACGGGCGCGGGAGATGCATTTCATGGTGCATTGGCGCTGGCGATTGCCAGGAAGATGTCGTGGCCGGAGGCGCTGCGCTTTGCTTCCGCCGTCGGGGCTTTGACCTGTACGCGCCTTGGCGCTCGCACGGCATTGCCCGTGGC
>CAZDJY010000196.1:0-2058 GCA_964505835.1 uncultured Zetaproteobacteria bacterium
GATCACGGCCACGGCGTTCGCAATCTGGTGAAGAATCCGGAGCTTCTGTCCGAGATTCATTGATCGGATCGAGCGTAAATAAACCCGGTTCCGAATAAATCCAGATCATCTCGATAGCCCGTCTTCCATGGCGGGCTATTTTTTTCGCAAACCCTCAGCCAGCCAGCGGCAGCTGAATTTCTGCCTTCAGGCCATGCGGCTCGATATTACTAAATTCGACCGTGCCGCTGTACATGCCGACAAGCTCCTGCACGATAGCCAGCCCCAGTCCGTGCCCGCCTTCCTTGCGAGCCCGAGCCTTATCGACTCGGTAAAAGCGCTCGGTCAGGCGCGGTAATTCCTTGTCCGGTACACCCGGACCATCATCCTCGACAGCCAGCAACAGCTCCAGGTCGGCATACTCCATGCGCACGCGGATATCACTGCCGGCCGGTGCATAACGAATAGCATTCTCCACCACATTGGTCAGCACCCGTTCCAGATCATCCGCGCCCATCGCCACCGGTGGCAAAGCTTCAGCCAGCTGCTCATGGATATGGCTCGATTTCGCCTGTAATTGTGGCTTCAATGCTTCGCATACGACATTCAGCACGGCAACGGCATCACAACTGGCATGTACATCGCGCTTCGAAAACTCAATCTGATCAAGTGTAAGCAAGGCATCGAGCAGATGATTAACATGGCGCGCCTCATCGGCAATCACCTGCGATGCCTCCTCGAGAAAGTCCGGATCATTGCCAAAGGATTGCAGGCTGCGGGCATAGCCGAGCAACGAGGTCAGCGGGGTTTTCAAATCGTGCATCAGATTGGAAAGAAAGGTGCGACGCTGGCCCTCCAGCCTGTACTGATCAGTGATATCCATGCACAGAAGCAGCGCCTGATCACGACCGAGCTGAGCCAGCCGTGGCGCCAGCACCCGCTTCTCAAGATGCATATTGCCGAGCACTGCGCTCTCGGGCAGAGCGGCCATGCCGGCTGCCAGCTGCTCATGCCATTCCGGATCCCGATAGAACATGAGCAGTGGCTGCGGAAACGTGGCATCGGCCGGAATCTCGAATATCTCTCGCGATCGTTCGTTAGCCGCCAGCACCCGCCCATGATCGTCCAGACGAAGCACCGCTTCATTAACGGCCGACAGCAGTTGATCGAGACGGCGGCCGCTGCTTGCCAGATTCGATTCAAGCCCGCCGGAAGACTCGCGCAGACGCCTGTTTTCAGTTTGATATTGATAGAGCTGACGGCGCATCCGGTAGGCTGAATACACCCACACAGCAATGATACCGGCAATCAAGAATAGCCATCCGGCGACCGAACCGGACATCAGGCTTCAGGAACGATGAAGCGATAGCCCATGCTGCGCACCGTTTCGATACAGTCCTTGCGATCAATCTTCTTCAATGCTTTGCGCAGGCGTTTGACCGTCACATCCACAGTGCGCGCCTCGACAAACACATCACGGCCCCAGACATGATCGAGCAAATAATCGCGCGAGCGGGTCTTGCCCGGTTTATCCATCAATACCTGCAACAGCTTGTATTCCAGCGGCCGCACTTCAATCTTCTTCTTGCCGTCGTAAATCACCGGTATTTCGGGATCAAGGCGGATACTGGTTGCCGCCGTGCTGCCGGTTTCCTGCACATGACTGCGGCGCAACAGTGCCCGCGCCCGTGCGACCAGTTCATCCGGTTCGAAGGGCTTGGGCAAATAATCATCCGCCCCCTCATTGAGCCCCTGCACCCGTTCACTGGCCATGCCAAGAGCCGTCACCATCAGCACCGGAACATGTGCTCGCGAGGCTGATTTCTTCAGCCAGCGCAGCACCTGCATCCCCCCGGTGCCGGGGATCATGCGATCAAGCACGACCAGTCGCCAGTCGCCATCGCGCAGGGCCGCAAGCGCACTGTCGCCATCGTAACAGCAATGGGTTGAATATCCTGCTGCACGCAGATGCAGCACCATCAGGCGGGCAATCGGCTCTTCATCCTCAATAATAAGAATATCGGCCCGGGTATCGCTTTCGTCCTCTTTCATCAGCGAGCGATACTCATACATCGCTCC
>CAZDJY010000197.1:0-2050 GCA_964505835.1 uncultured Zetaproteobacteria bacterium
TTCTTCTTTCAGACTCAGATCTGCATAACGATTGGATTGGTCTAATGCCATGTTTATGTTCCCCTTTCAATTAAATGTAAGGCAACCCAACATGGGCTCCCTCCGCGGCAGTGGACGTTACGCCTCATCTGCAACGATGTGAAGTCTGAATCCATCCTTCCATCATGTAAAATCAAAGGTTATGATTTCACCTATAATATTTTCTTATGGTTGGTGAGATATGCGCATAACACTTAAACAACTGCAGATCTTTGAAGCCGTGGCTGAACAACAAAGCTACACGCAGGCTGCCAAGCTACTATTCCTTACCCAACCCGCCGTTTCCATGCAGATCAAACAACTCGAAGAAGAGATAGGTATGCCGATGTTCGATCGTATGGGCAAAAAAATCCAGCTGACCGATGCCGGGCGCGAGTTATTGCAACACTCGCGAACGATTCACAACCAGATCGAGGAGGCCCAGCAAAGCATGGAGGAATTGCGCGGCATTAAACGCGGCCGCCTGCATCTGACCATGGCCTCGACCGCCAACTATTTCACCCCGAAACTGCTGGCCGGATTCTGTCGCGAATACCCGAACATCCAGATCAGCCTCAATGTTGCCAATCGTGCAGGCCTGCTTGAGGCACTGGAGCAAAACACTGCCGACATGGTCATCATGGGTGAGCCTCCGGCCAATATGCCGCTGGCGGCCGAGATATTCATGGAAAATCCGCTGGTCATCATCGCCCCGCCTGATCACCGGCTTGCCAAAAAGAAACATATCCCGCTCAGCGAACTGGCCAAGGAAGCCTTCATCGTGCGTGAGATCGGCTCCGGTACGCGTGCCGCCGTCGAGCGCTTCCTGGCCACCCATCAACTCGAACGCCCTCAAAGCCTGGAGATGAATTCATCCGAAGCGATCAAACAGGCAGTGCAAGCCGGCCTTGGCCTGGGCGTGGTATCCATTCATACGCTGGAAATGGAGCTGACCCTGAAGCGACTGGCTGTGCTAAACGTTCGGGACTTCCCGATTATGCGGCACTGGCGACTGGTTTACCGCGAAGACAGGCATTTCTCACCCGTCAGCAAGGCATTCCACGATTATGTACTGAAGCATGCCGCATCGCTGCTCAGCCCCGACAAGGCGTAAGCCATGGGAACAGCCCCCTGATCAATTCAGCTCGGCCAATAGCTTCAAGGCCATGGATTCAGCCTGATGTAGATATGCGCCGCCGAACAGATTGGCGTGATTCATGATGTGATAGAGATTGTACAGTGTTTTGCGCTGCAGATAACCGGCATCGAGTGGCCATGCATCCTGATAAGCAGCATAGAAATCCGGGCCGAAGCCCCCGAATAGCTCGGTCATGGCGATATCGGCCTCTCGATCCCCGTAATAGACAGCCGGATCAAAGATGACCGGTTGCCCCTTGGAATCAAAGGCACGATTGCCGCCCCACAGATCGCCATGCAATAACGAAGGCTGCGGCACATGGCCGGAAAAGAATGCCGGCAAGGCTTCACTCAAGGATGCGACAGCGGCTGACAGCCTGCCCCCCATGCCTCGCTGGTTCAGCAGCTGCATCTGAAAGCCAAGCCGATGTCGACACCAGAATGCCAGCCAGTCGTCTTCGCGTGTATTTTGCTGAACTGTCGTGCCAATGGTGTTATTGCGATGCCAGCCGAACTGATCGGCCGTATGCCGATGCATCGCCGCGAGTTGCTCTCCAAATATTCTTTCGGACCCTGCAACGGAAACACCGAATGCTATATATTCACAAACAAGCCATGCGTGTTGCTCATCCGCCCCGCACAACAACGGTTCAGGCACCCGAATTGAATGCGTGCTGGCAAGCTCGGCCAGCCCCTCAGCCTCAGCGGCGAACATATCCAGCCGGTCGGCGGAATTCAGCTTCACGAAATAACTGCCACTCTCACCCTGCAGGCGATAGGCAGTATTAATACTGCCGCCGGAAACCGGCGCGACTTTCCGGATGCTGAATGTTGACCCGGTTGCCCGGACGATGTCGGCGACTACGGCCGACCAATCGCTATGCGCATGCATGGG
>CAZDJY010000198.1:0-2034 GCA_964505835.1 uncultured Zetaproteobacteria bacterium
CGATGCCAGCCTGAATGATATCGCCACAATCATGTCTGATGTGCGGGTGCATCATTTGCCGGTTTTAGATGGCGATGCAGTCATCGGTCTAATTTCCAAGCACGATGTCATCCGGGGATTGTCTGCCCGCAGCGCAGATTAAACCACGGGGTGAGCCAGACCAGACTCTGTAACGAAGCGGAAACCATTGAATTTGCCAGCCAATTTGCCTCCACACTAAAGCCGGGCGATGTTGTGGCACTGCATGGCGAACTCGGAGCCGGAAAAAGCGTGTTCTGTCGGGCTGTGATGCGCGCCCTCGGTGTCATCGATGCAGCGATGCCCAGCCCAACTTTCTCCATTATTCAGGAATATGACGGGGAGGGTTGCAAACTGGCGCATATGGACTGGTATCGTCTGGAAGGCGGGGAAGAGCTCGATGCCATTGGTATTCGTGATTACATGCAGCCGCCGTGGATTTGCCTGGTTGAATGGCCCGAACGTGCGCCAGAGCTTCTGGGTGCCTCGACCCGCCATATCCACCTCTATTGCGCCAAGGATAATCCCGACGCCAGAATCATTGAAATGGAAGGGTAAGCCTCTCCATTTTTGATTCGTATCATGTCACGTGTGAATCGTCACCAGCATAGCGAAAACCACCTGCTATCATTCGTCTGGTCAGCCGAAGTGCTTAGTTACCAAAGTCACGGCAGGAGAAGGTAATGCATCATATGCTTGAAACAGTGACACGTGAAATGAATTTTATCCTCGAATTGCTGTGGCTCAGCCTCATCAAGGGGCCCTTGATAATTCTCATCTTATGGTTCTTCATTAATATGATTATCAATACAGACCACGTCGCTACAGAAATGGTCTATATGGCTCATTCAGGCTCGATCGGTCCCGAGCTGATGATGGATATCATCAGCATATGGTTTCTCAGCAGCCATGTTATATTGGGTCTGCTGGTCGTTCGCCGCTATCTGTTAAGGGATAAACGTTCCGGCGCTTTTCAGGATAGCTCTTCAGGCACTGATTCCAGGCTTCAGAACGTTTAACCCCGAGATGGATACTCTGGATTGATCAGCGTTCCGATCAAGGTTTAACGCTTCACCCTGAACAGTCTGAATTTCTTGCCGACATGCTTGTGATAGTAAAGCTCATGCTCATCAGCAGACAGGCTCGGCCCTTCGACAAAATCATTGTGTCCGATAACGTGGACTTCTACCGGCGTGCCAAACGGGGCATCGCGGGAAGGGCGTGTCGCCCTCATGATCATCGATTGGGGATGGCCGTTCCTGAAACTTTCCCGTGACAGACGGGTAAAGAACAACTCCCGTCCATTGCGCGAAATGCAGGCGGCATATTCCAGCTCGTCGCTATTAATGTGTTGCATCAAGCGCCTGGCTCTTTTCTCATCATAAACGAAGCGCTTGTCCGTCAATTCCGCGAGCAGGATGTTCGAGGCCAGTATCTCGCCCGGAAACCAGAGATTTAAATCCCAGGTGGCGCGTGAGAAATACATGGTTTTGCCATCCGCACTGACCTCAACCCCCATATTGCCTGTAAAGCGCTGCTTGAACAGCCGGACGTCCCGGTCTGGCAGGAAATCGAGTGCGTAAAGTCCATCCACAAGGCCCGATTCAGGGTGAAATATA
Source organism: uncultured Zetaproteobacteria bacterium (assembly GCA_964505835.1). GTDB lineage: Bacteria > Pseudomonadota > Zetaproteobacteria > Mariprofundales > Mariprofundaceae > JAJRVH01. Next base: position 1,638 of record CAZDJY010000198.1, read on the forward strand.
CCGCCACGCGCCATGTGCGAAGCGGTGGTGTCGATAAAATAGAAACGGCTAGCAGAATCCATCGTCGGATTGCCCTGGACCTCTTTAGGCGTATTGATTGCCGGGCCGATCTCGCCCTGATAAACCCACTGGCCGTTCAGGCGTTTGGCCCAATGCAGGTCCTTATTGCCTTCCTTGTGACCGGTATTGAAAAACAGAAAGCGTCCGTCGCGCGATAAAAAAGGCTCTTCGGTGCTGATCGGTGATTCTCCAGCACCCGAGGGCAGGTCTTTGATCTGAACCTCGCGTGCATCATGGAACCTTTGTTGTATCCTATCCTTTGCTATAGCCGAAGCAGGCAAGGCCTGCAGCAGGGCAAAGACGCATACGGCGACATCGAGTCGAAAAGTCATACATA
>CAZDJY010000199.1:0-1987 GCA_964505835.1 uncultured Zetaproteobacteria bacterium
GTTGACGGAGATCAACGCCAGAAAGGTTATGAAAGAAACCAGCCCTAATTCCGCTGTCTTGCCAGCCAACTGGGCAATAGCGATAGGGCCACCGAGATTATCGGGTGAAATCGCACTTGTCAGCATTTTACCGAACACCTGAAACGTCAGAGCACTCATTTCCCAGGTTCGCTGAAAGCCATAATGCAGCCCGTCAAAAACACCCATGCGATAGATTTCGGTACCGTGCAGGGAGCGGGATGTCAGCCTCACCCCGATTCTACCCATCTGTTCGGCATCTTTTTCGGGAACGACCTGCAGTTGCAGCAGGGTTTGATCACGCTTAACCGCCACCCCGAGCTGCCTGTCAGCATGGCTCTTAATCTGGGAAATAAACTGTTGGATATCAGTGACCTTTCGCCCATTCACCTGCTCAACAATATCCCCTGCCATAAGGCCTGCTCTCTCGGCCGGTGAATTCGCTCCCACATGATCTATGATCAATGACAGGCCAGGATCGAAGCCAAGAAGTTCATCCGCCACATTCAGCAATAGCGGGTCTTTATCCGGCGTGGGTACCGACATCTGCAAGGTGATGGGAGCGGCATCACGCAAAACATGCAGCTGCACATCCCGGCCGGTGTAGGTTTTTAAAACCTCTTCCGCCTGCTGCCATGAATGTACAGTCTTATCGCCAACCGTCTGAATCCAGTCATCAGCCTGTAGCCCTGATTGTTCAGCAATAGAAGCTGGCGTCACATGCCCGACAACAGGAGGCAATACCGTTTGCCCCAGCCAACCGACCAGCATATAAGCGACTATGGCAAACAGAAAATTAAACCCGGGGCCGGCCACCGCTACAGATGCGCGTTTCCATACAGGCTGCGCATCAAAGGCTCGCTTCCTGTCCTCCTCGCTAAGCTCAAGCTTCGCCTCATCGCCTTGCTTATCGGGATTTTCGCCCAGCATTTTTACATAGCCACCCAGCGGAATAGCCGCAATAACATAGAGAACTTCCCTATCCTTGCTGTGCCAGGAAAACAGCGCCGGGCCGAAACCAATGGAGAACTTCTCCACCTTGATGCCCAGCTTGCGAGCCACGATGAAATGGCCGAACTCATGTACGGCAATCAATAACGCGATTGCCAGCACAAATGACAGGGCTGTATGTAGAATTTCAATCATGAAGCTATCACCTCGTTCGCCAGCGCTCTGGCCTTGGCGTCATGCGACCATACCTCGTCCAGTTCGCCAACGGGGACATTTTCCACTCTTTCAAGCACCTTTTCGACACTACTGACGATATCCATAAAGCCGATCCTGTGCTCGCGGAAAGCCTGATTCGCGACTTCATTGGCCGCATTCATCGCAATAGCCAGTGACACCTCGCCTCTCATCACGTGATGTACCATACGCATCGCCGGAAAGCGCTGCTCATCCACGGCCTGAAACGTCAGCTGACCGATTGCTGCCAGGTCCAGCCAGTCAATGCCGCTTGCCAGTCGCGGCTCGGACTGCATGGCGTAGGCGATCGGCATGCGCATATCCGGCATGGCCAGCTGCGCCAGAACGGATCCATCCGTGTACTCAACCATCGCATGAACAATGCTCTGCGGATGAATAATGGCTGATAACTGATCCGCAGGGAGGTCAAACAACCACTTGGCCTCGATCAACTCCAGCGCCTTGTTCATCATGGTCGCCGAATCCACGCTGATCTTTGCACCCATATCCCAGTTCGGGTGAGCAACCGCTTCTTCCGGAGTGACATGCTTAAGGTCTTCAGGGTCACGATCCCGAAATGGCCCACCCGAGGCTGTCAGAATGACCCGCGCAACCGATGGTCTGTCGTGCCCGATAAGGCACTGGTGTACTGCTGCATGTTCGGAGTCCACCGGTACCAACTCGGCACCCGATTGACGTGCGGCTTCCATGAACAGGCTGCCGGCAGTCACAAGACATTCCTTATTGGCCAGACCGACCCGTTTGCCTGCTTTTACCGCAGCCA
>CAZDJY010000200.1:0-1986 GCA_964505835.1 uncultured Zetaproteobacteria bacterium
CACGCTACTCTAGCGAAATCACCAGACAAGGGAGCACTCACCTTGAAACATCAATCCATCCTGCTTGTTGCCGTCATATTCACTCTCGGCGCCTGCCAGCAACAGCAAGACCATGCCAATATGGAGGCCCTACCGACAAGCCCGGTTGCCGCCATCGTCAACAGCTCGGCCATCTATGAGCGTGACATCGATCAGGAACTGGCTGCCATGCCGGAGAGCTTGCAACAATTCCGCGAAGATCCGCAAGCGCGTTCGCACATCCTGCACACCCTGATCCGCCGCCATGTTGTCAGCCAAAAAGCCACCGCACTGGGCCTCGACCTTGATCCACTAGTTCGCCAACGCATTGACAAGGCCCGGCGACAAATTCTGATCGATGCGGCCAAAAGCTGGCAGCAGTCGCATATGGCCGGCATCGACGAAGCTGCCGTACAGGCCTACTACGACAGCCATCCGGATGAATTCACTGTTGCCGAGCAAATCCATGCCCGGCATATCCTCGTCGGCTCTGAAAACAAAGCCAAGGCCATCCTGCGCAAGCTCAGACACAAGGGCGATTTTGCCGCACTGGCGGCCAGCAATTCGCTCGATGACAGCAATAAATCGCGCGGCGGTGATCTGAACTGGTTTCCGCGCGGCGTCATGGTCAAGCCATTTGAAGATGCTGCCTTCGCCCTTGAGCCGAACCAGTTGAGCGCACCGGTGAAAACCAAGTTCGGCTGGCATATCATCGAGGTGCTGGGGAAGCGCCCGAGCAGTAAGAAAGCGTTCGCCGATGTACATGATGAGATCGTCAGTCAGCTGCAACAGGCACAGATGCAGAAGTGGTTTCGCGAACTTGAGCAAGCTGCGAATATCAGACTGATGCAGCCTTATCAAAGCGCGTCGGATGCTACAGGGCTTCAACCTGAACTTGAACAGGGACAGGTTGAAAAGTGATCTGCATCACCTTACCGCCGGGATTGGCCAACTAGGGTCTGCACATGTCATTCCTCGAACAGTTGCAGCATTTGCCGGCAGACAGCCAGAACTATTTTTTTCGTGGGGGTTGCGAACATTCATATAAACAGGATGAATGGCTGCCGGGGCCCGAGGAAGGCTTTCACGGCATTCGCCTGATTCAGGAAGGTTCGGTGCATGTGTTTGCCTGTGTCGATGAAAAGCACATCCCCGTCTATTGCTATAGTGCCGGTGAAGCGCTGGGCATCCGCAGTTTTTTGCGCCCGGAGAATCAGCCCCGTCTGAAATGGCAGGCCGCCGAAGATTGCGTGCTGTTCGAACTCGATGCCGCCGAGGCACGAGCCCTGTTGTCTGAAGATAAAGCCGCAGGCCCGATTCGCGAGATTTGCGAATTCGCCGCACACCTGCGCGATCTCGACATCATGCTGGCCATTCATCCGCTGTTTCAGACCTTGCCCGAGGATTCCCGCCGTACCTTGTTTCGCGATGCCGAGCCTATCGCCCTTACCCCCGGCCAGATGCTGATCGAGAAAGGTCAGGCCAATGATACGCTATATTTCATCTGCCACGGAGGCGTGGATATCAGCAAGGAGGGTGAGGTGATCGCCCATCGCGCTGCCGGCGAGATTATCGGGGAGGTGTCAACGCTCGGTTTTGCGCCAACCGCCGATGTCCAGTCCACAGGCTGGACGGATGTGCTGGCATTTTCACGGCAGGCCATTCTGGAAACCTGCCAGCAGAATCAATCATTCTCCGCCAAACTTTCTTCCTTCGGTTTGTCAGGCTTTCAGTAATGCCTCTTCAAACCTCATCCTTCGCGCCTTAATTAGATTCATTTGGGGCTGCAATACAACACCTAAATTAGTGTGAACAGGCCCTAGTCCACCCATCCTGCAAGATGCTCTCTGACAATATCAGCGAGCGCCTTGATATGCATATTGGCGCCATTCAGGGCCGGGATGTACTGTAAGTCCTTGCCGCCGGCTGCGAGGAAATAATCACGATTCTCCACCGCAATCTCTTCCA
>CAZDJY010000201.1:0-1981 GCA_964505835.1 uncultured Zetaproteobacteria bacterium
AAGTTTTAGTACACCGAAATTTGAATATACAATTCCTGATTTTCATAACATACCTCTTTCATATTATGCGGGGATCCGGGGTCAGGTCTTGTTTCGCGCATTGACCCCTCCTGACAGTTTCTGGCCAATCACATTTCAATAGAACACACTAGACCGATCTAAGCGGGATGCAAATGCGTAATATTCGTATAGTCCCCTGATGCGCAGGGTGCTCTCCATTCTCCATGACCGACACCGGTACCCGGCCGCGATGATGAGGCATTCCACCTCAGGCACAGCCTGGAGAAGTTGACATCCAATGCCTGCTAACGATGATTCGCGCCATGAATACGCAGTTCGCACATGCAAAGGTACGCTCTATTGCCTGGCTTCCGGTCAAGCAAGCCATACCCGTGTGCTGAAATGTTCTGATTTAGCAAAAAACTAACAATCAGGTTTTTCAAAACGGCCATGGGTTCAGGCGAATCCGTGGCCGTTTTTTTATGCCCTGAATTCAAGAGGAATAAAAGGAGAAGCAAGATGTCAGTGCCAATGGCATACACAGGAGTCATCATCATCTGGAGCACAACGCCTCTCGCTGTTCTTTGGAGCAGCGAGGAAGTCGGTTTTGTTTTCAGCGTAACCAGTCGCATGGCGATTGGTGCCGTGCTGGCGCTGGTCGTGGCGGCGCTGCTCGGCAACGGCATGAAATGGCACCGCCAGGCCATACAGGCCTATGTTGCGGCAGGGCTCGGCATCTATGGCGCTATGCTCTCGGTTTACTGGGCGGCACAGTTCATCCCCTCCGGATGGATTTCGCTGATCTTTGGCCTGTCGCCGGTCATTACCGGGCTCATGGCGTGCTTCTGGCTGGAGGGCGAAGCGCTGACCCGCCTCAGGTTGACAGGCATGGTTTTGGGCATGGCCGGACTGGCGGTGATCTTCGCTACGGGCGTTCATATGGATGTCCGGGTGGCTTTTGGCATTGGCGGCGTACTGCTGTCGGCGGTAATCCACTCGGGAAGTGGCGTGTGGGTCAAGCGCATCAATGCCGATGTGCCGGCTATCGTGCTGACCAGCGGCGGGCTTGCCATTGCAGCGCCATTGTTTGTGCTGACCTGGCATTTAACCGGCGACGGGCTGCCTCTGGACATATCAGCAAGAACCATCGGCTCGATTGCCTATCTGTCATTGTTTGGCTCGGTGCTTGGGTTCGCCCTGTATTACTACGTGCTGAAGAACGTGCAGGCAACGCGTGTGGCGCTGATTACGCTTATCGCGCCTGTGCTCGCCCTGGCGCTGGGCAACATGCTCAATGACGAACCGCTGAGCATCCAAATCGTGCTGGGTGCCATCCTGATCCTTTCGGGCCTGGCACTGTTCGAGATGGGTGGCCGGACAGTCAGGGTCAGGGCATTTTTCCAGCGGCTCTGAAGCGTTGATTCAGCCGAAAGCAAAGGCCCTGCATGTCATGTGCAGGGCCTTTTGCGACCTGAAGCCAACTTATTCAGGAGGTACCTTTATAGATTCCCCATCTGCGGCAGTTCGCCAACCAGCGGGCGGACATAATCCAGCCATGCATCGGTAACATCATTACCGGCGACATTGATGTATTCATCTTTCATCTCTGTGGCTTCGCGCGCTACGGTGGAAAGCGCTGTGATGAAGCATTCGCTTTCGTAGGGCTCGGAACTGATCCGCCGGATAGCCACGGAACCCGGTTCGCCGCTGGAGACGGCATGGTTGACGGCATACTCCCCTACCTTGCGAGCCTCAGCAGCATCGATATCGGATACGATGGTCGGATAGCTGCGTTGCAGGTAGCCAAAGGTATCGGCGCGCACCCGAATCTTTTCACCTGCATAGGCATCCTTGACAAGGGCGGCCAGCCTGTCGCCCAGGGCTCCGGTGCCGGATAGCTGAATATTGCCATGGGAATCACGCTCACCTGTGCTGGCAATCGGATTTCCATCCTTATCGGCAATACCCTCGGATGCCGCAA
>CAZDJY010000202.1:0-1915 GCA_964505835.1 uncultured Zetaproteobacteria bacterium
GCTCCGGTATGTACATCAATGCCTCGATTCCCGAGGAAAGCGCTGCGTTTTTAAGAAATGTGAAGCTGTAAGGGTTGCGCTGCCGTTTACCAATGATCCTTGCGATTGCGGATATCGGTAAACACATTCAGCGCATTCGATGTAATCCCCGCTTGCTCAGCATAAGCCGTACAGAAAGACGGTTCGGCTGCACGTAGAAAGGGATTGGTAGCTTGTTCAATGCCGATCGTAGAAGGAATGGTCGGCTGACCTTGCTCTCGTTTCTCGGCATCCGTTTGCAACCGCCGCTTCAGATCAGGGTTGCTTGCATCTACCGCAGCGGCAAAGCGCAGGTTGGCCAGCGTATATTCATGCGCACAGTAAACATGGGTTGCATCGGGGAGTGCGGCCAGTTGGTTCAGGCTGCCCCACATCTGGGCCGGGGTGCCCTCGAACAGGCGACCGCAACCGGCTCCAAAAAGCGTGTCGCCGCAGAACAATGCATCCTCGATGACATAAGCGATGTGCCCGAGGGTATGACCGGGCACATCGATGATCTGCACATTCAGCCCGGCCCATGCCCAGGGTTGATCGGGCTTGAGCTCGACGTCGATACCGGGGATACGTGCTGCATCATTGGCATTGCCGATGATGGTGCAGCCGAATTTGGATTTCAGGGTCTCATTGGCGCCGGTATGATCCCAGTGATGATGGGTGTTGAAAATGTAGGTCAGAGGCCGGCCTAGCTTGGCACAGGCCTCCATAACAGGCTCCGCCTCGGCAGGATCGACGGCTGCCAAAGCTTGCGAATTGTGCGGCGCTATCAGATAGATATAGTTGTCGCTCAGGGCGGCCAGCTGATGCACGGTGAAGGATGAATGCTGGTAGGTCCACATCTTTGCAGTTTAACCGCTCCGGGCTTAAATGAATAGGGGCTCGGTAAACCGGGAACGGTTAAAACAGGGGAAAAAATGTCACATGGTTCAATGAAAACAGTTCTGACGGCAATGGTCGGCAACAGCATCGTGACGCTGGCCAAGCTTGCCGGGTTTATGCTTTCCGGCTCCAGTGCGTTGCTGGCCGAGACTGTGCATTCGCTAGCTGATACCGCCAACCAGGGACTGCTGTATCTTGGTCTGCGTCGTTCCGAGCGAGTTGCCGATACCGAGCACCAGTTCGGCTATGGGCAGGAGCGCTATTTCTGGAACCTGGTTTCAGCCGTTACCATCTTCTTCCTCGGTTGTGCCTATACCATTCTGCATGCCGTTGAGCAGCTTCATGCCGAACACGTGCCAGAGATTTCCTGGATACCGTTTGTCATTATCGGTATTTCCCTGCTGGTTGAGGGGTATAGCTGGCTGGTGGCTTTGCACGAGTTTCGCAGGCAGGCGGGCGAGTCGAATAAAACCATGCGCCAGTACCTTGTTGAAACCCGTGATCCAACGACGTTGGCTGTACTGATTGAGGACTCGGCTGCGGTGCTTGGCCTGTTGCTGGCTTTTATTGGCATCCTGCTGACTGCGGTAACCGGCTCGGCCATATTCGACGGCGTGGCAGCGATCTTTATCGGAATTCTGATGGGTGCGTTGGCCTATTTTCTGGCGGCCACCAATCGCAAATACCTGCTTAATCGTACGGACGACGAGGTCAACGATATTGCTATGCGCCTGTGGCAGGTGGATGAGCAGGTCCAACACGTACAACGGGTCAACAGTATCGTCCTGTCGCCTCAGGATACGCTGCTGATGGCAGAGGTGGAATTACGCGAGGAGACCATGTTCGCTGATATGACATCCGAGGAGATTGCGCATGCGATTCGTTTCATGCATAAGCTCGATTCGATCCGGCGCGAGCTGGAGAATGATGTCAGCCGCATTGCACCGGAAGCGCGACATATCTTTATCGAGTTTGCCTCCCCCGATGAAAGTCACTGAGT
>CAZDJY010000203.1:0-1870 GCA_964505835.1 uncultured Zetaproteobacteria bacterium
CGCAGCCTGAGTGCATTGGTGATCACCGAAACAGAGGAAAAACTCATCGCCGCGGCGGCGATGATCGGGGACAGCAACAGGCCGAACACCGGATAGAGAACACCTGCGGCTATGGGTACACCAGCCGAATTGTAGATGAAGGCAAAAAACAGATTCTGGCGGATATTCTTCATCGTGGCCCTGGAAAGCCTGACCGCCCGTACAATGCCGCTCAGATCACCCTTCACCAGCGTCACACCTGCTGATTCCATGGCCACATCGGTGCCGGTGCCCATGGCGATACCGACATGGGCCTGCGCCAGCGCCGGCGCATCATTGATGCCATCTCCTGCCATCGCCACAACCTTGCCCTCGGCTTGCAGCTTCTTAACGACAGCAGCTTTCTGATCGGGCAAAACATCCGCTTCGAACCGGTCGATGCCCAGCTTCACAGCCACTGCAGCAGCCGTGTTGTGGTTATCGCCGGTCAACATGACCACCTCAATCCCTTCGCTGCGCAGCGACTTGATGGCATCGGGTGTCGATGCCTTGACCGGATCGGACACGCCGACAATACCGGCCAGCGAACCATCCACAGCCAGGTACATCACCGTTTCCCCATCTTGCTGATGCTGCTCAACCACAGCTTTTGCTTTTGCCGTATCAATATCGTTATCCCGCATCAGCCTGTCATTGCCCAGCAGTACTGCCTTACCTCCAACGGTGGCGCTGATCCCTTTGCCAGTTACGGCCGTGAAGCTTTCTACCAGCATGGGTTCCAGCCCCTTTGCTGTTCCGCCGGCGACAATAGCTTCAGCCAACGGATGCTCGCTGGCCCGCTCAATACTGGCCGCAAAGCGCAAAACATCATCTTCACTTAAGCTTCCAAAGCCATGCACCGTGGTCAGGCCTGGTTTGCCTTCCGTCAATGTGCCGGTCTTATCCACCACGACCGTATTCACCTTCTCCATAATCTCCAGGGCTTCGGCATTCTTGATCAGCACCCCGGCAGTCGCCCCACGACCGGTTCCGACCATGATCGAAATGGGTGTGGCCAGCCCAAGTGCGCATGGGCAGGCGATAATCAGCACGGCCACAGCATTGATGATAGCATGTGCCATACGTGGTTCAGGCCCGACAATCATCCAGACGACAAAAGCGGTCAGCGCAACGCCAACCACGGTAGGCACAAAATAACCGGCTACGGTATCGGCCATTTTCTGAATGGGCGCACGGGAGCGCTGGGCCTCGGCAACCATGTTCACAATCTGTGATAACAGTGTGTCCGCACCGACTTTCTCAGCCCGCATCAGCAATGAGCCATTGCCGTTGACCGTCGCACCGATCAATGTGTCTCCGCCTGCTTTCTCCACAGGAATCGGCTCCCCGGTCACCATGGATTCATCCACATTACTCTCGCCCTCAGTGACCACGCCATCTACCGGAACCTTTTCACCCGGCCGGATGCGAAGCACATCGCCTGCCACCACATCTTCCAGCGGCACATCGATTTCAGAGCCATCCTCATTCACACGTCGCGCTGTTTTCGGTGCCATACCGAGGAGCAGCTTAATCGCTTCATTGGTACGCGAGCGGGCCTTTAGTTCAAGCACCTGCCCAAGAAGTACTAACGTAGTAATGACGGCAGCAGCTTCGAAGTAAACATCAACCAACCCGCCTTCCATCTGCATTAAGGGCGGAAACAAGCCCGGTGCGAGCAGTGCAACCATGCTGTAGCCCCATGCCACGCCAACGCCCAGACCTATCAAGGTAAACATATTCAGATTCCATGTTTTCAATGACAGGACAAAGCGCTCAAAGAACGGCCAGCCGCCCCAGAGAACAACGGGGGTGGCCAGAACGAATTCAATCCACTGAACCGTTCCCATGC
>CAZDJY010000204.1:0-1777 GCA_964505835.1 uncultured Zetaproteobacteria bacterium
ATGGATCGGGTGATCTGCGGCGATGTCGGATTTGGTAAAACCGAGGTCGCCATGCGCGCAGCCTTTATCATGGCTGCATCCGGGCGTCAGGTGGCCATCCTTGCTCCAACCACGGTACTCGCCAACCAGCATTTCAACAGTTTCCGCGAACGCTTTGCCGGCACCGGCTTTTCGGTCGAAATGATTTCGCGCCTGCAGGGCAAGAAGGAAAGCGAGCGTATTGCCCGAGAGCTGGCCAAGGGCGGCACGCGCATCATCGTCGGCACCCATCGCCTGTTGTCGGACAGCTTCAGCTTCGCCGATCTCGGTCTGGTCATCGTCGACGAGGAACAGCGATTCGGCGTCAAACACAAACAGAAGCTCAAGGCCCTGCATGCCAGCGTCGACCTCTTGACCCTGACGGCCACACCGATTCCCCGCACCCTGCACCAGACATTGTCAGGCCTGCGAACCGTTTCAATTATCTGCACGCCGCCGGCCGAGCGTGAAGCGATTCGCACCATGGTCACCAGCTTTGATGTGCATGTCGCCAACGAGGCAATCCGACGCGAACTGTATCGCGGCGGCCAGGTTTATTATCTGCATAACCATGTGAAGAGCATCGAGCGCATTGCCAGCCGGCTGCGCGAAGATATTCCCGAGGCTGAAATCGGCATCGCCCACGGCCAGATGACACCGGCCGAACTGGATCGCCAGATGCTGGCTTTCTACGAAGGCCGCCAGCATATCCTGGTCTGCACCACCATCGTCGAATCGGGCCTTGATGTGCCCAATGCCAACACCCTGATCGTCGAGCGTGCCGATCTGCTCGGCCTTTCACAACTGCACCAGATTCGCGGCCGGGTCGGGCGATCTCACCGGCAGGCCTATGCCTATTTATTCACCCCTGATCCGCGCGCCATGACCCCGGTCGCTCGCGAGCGGCTGCAAGCCATTGCCGAGCACACCGAGCTCGGTGCGGGTTTCCTGCTGGCCAGACAGGACATGGAGATTCGCGGCGCTGGCAACCTCCTGGGCGCGGAACAAAGCGGCAAGATCGAGGAGATCGGTCTGGATATGTATATGGAGATGCTGTCCGCTGCGGTCTCGGAAGCCCGGGGCCAGGTTGCGCAGCCGAAGCAACCACTCGATCTGCATCTCGGCCTCAATGCCATTTTACCGCCGGACTATGTACCGCAAGCCGGCGAGCGGCTGAACCTCTATCGACGCATTGCCCGCTCCGAGGATGATGCACAGCTGTCGTTGTTGTTCGAGGAAATGACCGACCGCTTCGGGCGCATGCCGGCCGAGGCTCGTTTCTGCCTTGAGCAGGCACGCGTACGCTGGCGTGCCAGAAAGCTGAATCTGTCCGCCATTCGCTACAGTCAGCATGGTCTGCATATCAAATTCACAGCTGACTCTCCCATTGATCCAGGCAAGATGCTGCTGCGCGTGCAACAGGATAGCAGTCGCTTTCGGCTCACCCCGGATGGCAACCTGAGTTTACTGGCCCGTGATGCTGATAAACAAGCCATGATCAAAGACTGTATTGCCTTTCTCGATGAGCTTATCAAGGATGATGCACCATGAAACCGACCCCGCCCCGCCCCCGACTTTCCCAGCCCGGACTCCTGTTCATGGACATGGATTCGACCCTGATCCAGTGCGAGTGCATCGACGAGATCGCAGGCTTTCTCGGCATCAAGGACCAGATTTCGGAAATCACCGAACGCGCCATGCGCGGCGAGCTGGATTTCGCCGCCTCGTTAACCGAGCGCGTGCAGTTATTGTCGGGGCT
>CAZDJY010000205.1:0-1774 GCA_964505835.1 uncultured Zetaproteobacteria bacterium
CCAACCACATCGCAACCGGTATCGGCAATGGCTTCCAGCCAACCCATACCACCCTTGGTATACAGAATCACCGGCACCTTGCGGCCTTCATTCTCCTTGGTCAGCTGATCCAGAATCCGTTGCATGTATTGCAACGAAAACTCGCCGTAATCCCGGGTAGTCAGAATACCACCCCAGGTATCGAAGATTTGCAGTGCCTGGGCGCCATTGGCAATCTGCCCGTTCAGATAAGCAGCCACCGAATCGGCCAGCTTCTCAAGCAGCAGGTGCATCGTTTCAGGCTCGTTAAACATCATGGCCTTGATCTTGGAAAAGGTCTTGGAACCGCCACCCTCAACCATATAGGTCGCCAGCGTCCAGGGGCTGCCGGTAAAGCCGATCAACGGCACGCGCCCGTTCAAATCACGGCGAATGGTGCTTACCGCATCCATCACATAACCCAGCTTGTCGGTCGGGTCGTTCAGCACAGGCAAGCGCTCAACATCGGCGCGACTACGAATCGGGTCAGAGAACTTCGGCCCCTCTCCGGCACCAAAGCTCAGATCCATGCCCATCGCTTCCGGCACGACAAGAATATCCGAGAACAAAATTGCCGCATCGGCATCAAGAATATCAATCGGTTGAAGAGCCACCTCGGAGCACATTTCGGGAGAATGGCACAGATTCAGAAAGCCGCCTGCCCGCTCGCGCGTGGCACGATATTCAGGCAGATAACGGCCAGCCTGACGCATCATCCATACCGGCGTGCGCTCTACGTCCTGGCGCAGGCAGGCGCGCAAAAATAGGTCATTTTTTAATTCAGTCATGTCATTTCCTTTTTGTTTATCAGTGAGACCAATGAAATCAATCCCAGATGTATCCTTCGGTCGGGCTTGAAGCGCTGGCAAATGCCCGCTTCGGCATGCGTCCCGCCAGATAAGCCTGACGTCCTGCCCGTACTGCATCGCGCATGGCTCGCGCCATCATGCATTCATCTCTGGCTTCTGCAATGGCCGTGTTGATCAGGCATGCATCCGCACCAAGCTCCATTGCCTTAGCCGCATCGGATGCGGTACCGATACCGGCATCCACAACAATGGGCACCTTGGCACGCTCCTTGATTACCCGGATATTGAATGGATTCGCCAGCCCCCGACCGGAGCCGATCGGATTCCCGAGCGGCATAACGGCCACACAACCAATCTCCTCCAACCTCAGCGCAACAATCGGGTCATCCGAGGTATACACCATCACCTGAAAGCCTTCGGCCACCAAAATTTCAGCTGCCTTAATCGTCTCCACAACATTCGGATACAGGGTCTCGGTATCGCCGAGCACTTCCAACTTAACCAGATCCCAGCCTCCGGCTTCGCGTGCCAAACGCAGCGTACGCACTGCATCTTCTGCATTGAAACAGCCAGCGGTGTTGGGAAGAATGGTGTATTTTTTCGGGTCGATATAATCAAGCAGGTTTTCCTTGCCGGGATCGGTGATATTCACTCGTCGCACGGCCACCGTTATCATATCCGCCTCGGCAGCCTCGGTGGCCACCCTGGTTGTGGCAAAATCCTTGTACTTGCCGGAGCCGGCAATCAACCTTGATGAAAATTCATAGGTTCCGACTTTTAGCGTATCCTCTGACATCCAAACACTCCCGATTTCAAACTATCCCTTCGTATGGTCTTCGTATGGCTCGCGAACCATGCATGCTTGCCTATACCTTGATGAAGTTGTAAAAAATCCATCCGTGGCCTTTTTACTACCGGAAAGCGAAAAGCGCGGTTTTCACTTTCCT
>CAZDJY010000206.1:0-1760 GCA_964505835.1 uncultured Zetaproteobacteria bacterium
TCGTTGCAGACAATCGTTTCGGACTTCTTGTCCCACAGGATGGGCACGGATACGCGGCCGGTATAACCGGGATCAGCCTTGGCATAAAGTTGATGCGCATAGGTAAAGCCATAGAGCGGTTCCGGCTCTGGTTTGAATTCCCAGCCGGAATCCAGCATATGCGGATGCACGATGCTGATCGGGATGATCTCTTCCAGCCCTTTAAGTCGGCGCATGATAAGCGTGCGATGCGCCCAAGGGCAGGCAAGGCTGACATAGAGATGGTAACGGTTACGCTCGGGTGGAAAAAGCGGTTCACCGATGCAGCTGCGAAACTGACTTACGCTACGGTGAAACTTACCATCTTGCGATGCCCACTTGCCGTCATCGTCTTGCCATTGACCGTTCTCCAGGAAGCCCATCAGGAAGCATCCAGCGTTGGATAATCGGTATAGCCCTCAGCGCTGCCGCCGTAGAAACGATCCGGATCAGGTGCATTGAGCGGAGCATCCAGCTCAAAGCGCTTCGGTAAATCGGGATTGGCGAGAAACGGCACACCGAAAGCCACCAGATCAGCCGCACCACCTGAAATTGCTTTATTGCCGCGAGCTTTGTCATATCCGCCGTTGGCGATATAGGCACCAGCAAAGCGCTGCCTGATTTCGCTCATGTCTACGGCCGTATCCGAATCGCCGGCCATCGAGACCTCGACGACATGCAGATACACCACTCCGATGGCGCTCAGCACTTCTGCTACGCGATTGAACAGAGCCTGAGGATTAGAATCGTCGATATCGTTGAAGTGATTGATGGGCGAAATACGCACTCCGACCTTGTCCTTGCCGATTTCGTCGCAGACGGCTTGGGCGATGTCGGATAGCAGGCGGATGCGGTTGTCGATGCTGCCGCCGTATGCATCCGTGCGGTGGTTGGTTCGATCACGCAGGAACTGGTCGATCAGATAGCCGTTAGCCGCATGGATTTCGACGCCATCGAAGCCGGCTTTGATGGCGCAGGCGGCAGCATGGCGATACTGATCCACGATGCCGGGAATCTCAGCCGTCTCCAATGCGCGTGGTGTGACGAAGTCTTTGAGCCCCTCGTAGGTGAATGCCTGACCTTCCGGCCGGATGGCGCTCGGAGCCACCGGCAGTACTCCCTTGTGAAAATCCGGATGAGAGATACGGCCGCAATGCCAGAGCTGACAGAAGATACGTCCATCGGCATCTTGCACGGCGCGGGTCACCTTTTGCCAGGCGCCAATCTGCGACTGAGTATGGATACCGGGGGTAGCCGGATAGCCGATGCCCTGTTCGGACACCTGCGCACCTTCGCTTACAATCAGTCCAGCCGATGCTCGTTGGCGGTAATATTCGGCCATCAATGCGGTCGGAATCGTTTCCGGCGCACGGTTGCGCGTCATCGGCGCCATCACCATGCGATTGGCAAGTTCTAGCTCGCCGACTTGTATGGGTGAGAAGAGGTCGGTCATGGTTGCTCCTTGATTGTTGTGCCTGGCATGCGTTTACAGGTCGGCATGGCTGCCATCGCAGAACGGTGGGTTCTTTGTATGTTTGCATTGACAGAGGGCAACCTTCTTCTTCTCTTGAATCTCGAATGCTTGCGGCGTGATTCCTGTGCCCTTGTGCGAGCCATCACAGAATGGCTGATTTTTCGAGCGTCCGCATGCACACCAGTAGTATGAGCCCGGTTCCAGTTCGAGGACCTTTGGTTCTTTGGCCGCGATTTCTACATGTTTCATCATATTCTCCTTCAGTGGG
>CAZDJY010000207.1:0-1756 GCA_964505835.1 uncultured Zetaproteobacteria bacterium
GGCTCAGTTGAAACCTGTCGATGAAATTTTCCGAGATACGTGATCAAAAGCCTGTGCCTTGCAGGGTGAGCTGATATGCTACGCCGGATTTTGATGCTCAGGGGTAAAGTATGGCCGATTATCAGTATATCTATTCAATGCAGGGCGTGGGCAAGATGGTCGCCGGCAAGAAAGAGATTCTCAAGGATATCTACTTGTCTTTCTTTCCAGGTGCGAAGATCGGTGTGCTGGGTCTGAACGGGGCCGGTAAATCGACACTGTTGCGTATTATGGCGGGGCTTGATCAGGAGATTATCGGGGAAGCCAGGCCTGCGCCCGGAATCAAGGTGGGTTATCTGCCGCAGGAGCCGGAATTGAATGCTGCCAAGGATGTGCGCGGCAATGTCGAGGAGGGTGTCGCCGAAACCAAGGCGTTGCTGGATGAATTTAACGAAATATCCGCCCGTTTCGCCGAGCCGATGAGCGATGACGAGATGAATGACCTGATTGAGGCGCAGGGAAAGCTGCAGGATAAAATTGATGCAGCCGATGCGTGGGATCTTGATCGCAAGCTCGATATTGCGGCCGATGCGCTACGCCTGCCTGACTGGGATGCCGATGTGACGAAACTTTCAGGCGGCGAGCGCCGGCGTGTGGCACTGTGTAAGCTGTTGCTGTCCAAGCCGGATATGCTGTTGCTGGATGAGCCGACCAATCATCTCGATGCCGAGTCTGTGGCATGGCTGGAGCGTTTTCTGCACGATTACCCCGGCACAGTGGTTGCCGTGACCCATGATCGTTATTTCCTCGACAATGTAGCCGGCTGGATTCTTGAACTGGATCGCGGTCGCGGTATCCCGTTCGAGGGCAATTACTCAGCCTGGCTCGAAGCAAAGGAAAAACGTCTGGCGGTGGAAGAGAAACAGGAAACATCGCGCCAGAAAGCCATGCAGCACGAGTTGGAGTGGGTGCGCGCCGGTGCCAAGGGCAGGCATGCGAAATCCAAGGCGCGCCTGAAAGCCTTTGATGAACTGGCCAGCCGCGAGATGCAGGAGCGCAATGCTACGAAGCAGATATTCATTCCCTCGGGCGAACGCTTGGGTGATATTGTCATCAAGGCGGAAGATGTCTGTAAGGGATTCGGCGAGCGTGAGTTGGTGGAGAAGCTCAATTTCAATCTGCCACGCGGCGGCATTGTCGGCATCATCGGTGCCAACGGTGCCGGCAAGACGACATTGTTCCGGATGCTGACGGGTGAGGTGAAGCCGGATAGCGGTACTTTGACGATCGGTGACACCGTACAACTATCTTATGTGGATCAGTCGCGCGATGCCCTGGATGGCGACAAGAGTGTCTGGGAAGAAATTTCCGAAGGCAGTGATTCGATTTATCTGGGCAAGGTCGAGGTGTCCAGCCGAGCCTATTGCGGTCGCTTCAATTTCAAGGGCGGTGATCAGCAGAAACAGATCAAGGCTCTGTCCGGCGGTGAGCGTAATCGCGTGCATCTGGCCAGGATGCTGAAAGAGGGAGGCAATGTATTGCTGCTCGATGAGCCGACCAATGATCTGGATGTCGAAACCCTGCGCGCTCTGGAAGAGGCGCTACTGGATTTTTCAGGCTGCGCGGTGGTGATTTCGCATGATCGCTGGTTTCTCGACCGTATCGCGACCCATATCCTGGCCTTTGAAGGCGAGGGCCATGTTGAGTGGTTTGAGGGCAACTTTGCCGATTACGAGGCCGATAAGAAGAAGCGCCTCGGCGAGGAGGCGACTCAGCC
>CAZDJY010000208.1:0-1732 GCA_964505835.1 uncultured Zetaproteobacteria bacterium
GGCCCATCCAGGCATCGCTGCCGCTGAACAGGCGCTGCATCAGCAGATCGCCGATATCCTGTGGCCGCTGAATGCGAACGATGCCGAATGCATCCCCCAGTTTAGCCAGCCGGGCTGCAGCATGCACAGCATCATCCAGACTGCCGAGTTGGTCCACCAGACCCAGACGTTTGGCATCGACTCCGCTCCAGACCCGCCCCTCTGCAAGCTCTGCCACCCGTGCGGACGTTAGTTTGCGCCCATCCGCGACGACATGCAGGAAACGTTGATACACATGGCCGATGGATAGCTGCATGACCCTGGCAAGCTCGGGCGCAAGCTTCCGGTCCGCGCGGATGCCGCCGGCGATATTTGTCGTACCCAGGCCATCGGTATGGATGCCGAGCTTATTCAGCCCTTGCTCGACATCGGCCATGATGCCAAAGGCGCCGATGGACCCGGTGATCGTGGTCGGGGCAGCCCAGATTTGATCCGCCGGCATTGCCATCCAGTAGCCGCCTGATGCGGCCATGCTGCCCATGGATACGACGACCGGCTTACCGGCCTTTTTCAGACGCACGATTTCGGAACGGATTGCCTCCGATGCGGCGGCGCTGCCGCCGGGGCTGTCGATACGCAACACGACCGCCTTGATATGCTCATCCTTGCGGGCCTGTGCCAGCATATCGGCCATCGGGATATCGCCAACCGTGCCGGGCGGCTGATCACCATCCAGAATCATGCCACTTGCCGTAATGATGCCGATGCGGGCGTCCTCGGAAGGAGGGTTATCCTCGCCGATGATATTCAGGTAATCGCGCATGCCGATGGAAGCGTAGTCATCCGGCGTACTGCCGAGCGTTTCGGCAATGGCCTTCTCGATGCCGCTTCGATCACTGATCTGATCGACCAGTTTTTCTGCGCGGGTCAGCTCGGACAGGTTGCCATGGTGCTGCTCAAGATATCTGGCCGGATGATCGAGAATGGTTTGCAGGCGTGCGGGCTTGATACCGCGCATGGCTGCGATGTCATTCTTGTAGGCGGTCCACAGCACGTCCAGCAAAGCCTTGTTGGCGGCGCGGTCTTCGGCCGACATGTCATTGCGGATGAGCGGCTCGGCGGCGGCCTTGTATTTGCCGGCCCGAAACAGCTGCAGGTTCACATGCAGGCTGGCCAGCGCATCTTTCACATAGTTACGGTAGATGCTGAAGCCCTGCATGGCCACGATGCCCATCGGCCCGAGAAACACCTTGTCCGCAGTGGCGGCCAGATAGTACTGGGATTGCGAATAGTTGGGCCCGGCGGCAATGACCGCCTTGCCGGAGGTCTTGAAGTCTTCGATAGCGCGACGCACTGCCTGCAGGCGTTCCAGTGGCACCCGCTCCATCTGGTCGAGCTTGAGCACCAGCAGACGGATATGGTCATCATCCCTGGCATGCTTGAGCACCCGTTCCAGCTCGTGCAGCTCTGTCTGGTGTGGCGTCGCGAATCCGAGCCTCAAAGGCAGCCTGCCGGAATTAGGGAATTCGGTTTCCTCAACAATGCTGCCGCTCGGATCAATCACCAGGGCGGCATTGTCCGGCACATGCGGACGGCCAGCGAACAGAGCGACAACAAACAACAGAAGGAACAGGGCGAACAGACCGTTGATGAATATTCGGCGCACGCGATCAAACCAGCGGAACAGGGTGGAGAAGAATGTTTTCATACCAAACCTCGGCTCGGGGCCTACATCCCCGTTAAAGCGTTAAGG
>CAZDJY010000209.1:0-1710 GCA_964505835.1 uncultured Zetaproteobacteria bacterium
CGTTTCGGCCCCGGCTTGATATGATCCATATAAAACATGCCGGCCGGGCGAATGCGTTTCGGATTCTGCAGCCATTCTTCAATCCATGACTGGCGATATTTATTGTCCGCATAGAATAAATCTGGCCCCTTCCTCTGCCATAATTCGCTTAATGCAGTTGGCGCCGGGCCAGTCAGGTTATGACAGGATGAACACTGTTGCTTCAGAATATTCAGGCCGCTCTCTGCAGCCTGAGATAGCAATGGAGAAGAAAACGTGCATACGAAAAGCATCAGTGTTAAATAAAATATCGGACGGACGCTCAAGCACACGCTGACTTTGCTTTTTTTATCTGTCATGCCCCCTCCAAAGCTTTATTATTAATATACCTATCGAAAGATGGACTGTATATATATGTTATAGTATTGTCAATCCTGTCGCAGAGCTTCTTTTTTTCAGCTATCGCAGTTCTGCTCATGTCTGCAAATATAGTCGGCATTGCTCACCCGAATATCATCGTTACAATCCAGCCAACTTTAAACCATTGAGGCGTATCATCATGCTGAGCAAAATCACCGAATCGTTTCAACCTCGCCACCTTGGCCTTGTCGGCATGGTGGCGCTGGCCTGGGCTTTTATGTCCCTTTTCCGCTACGACAACTACGGCATTGAGGAAGCAGCAGCCATCGACCTGTTGATCAACTGGTCGATTATTCATCAGATTGCCAGTCCGGTCGCCCTGTTCGGCGTGCCCGACCTGCGTGCCATCTTCTTTGTGCCGCTCGACCTGTATTGGGCCGGCAGCCTGGCCGCCGCCAAGGTTTACACCCTGTTTACCCTGCTCGGTACTGCTCTGTTGTTGTACCGCTGGGGTGAACGGCAGTTCGGCGGCGAATCATCAATGATGGCGACTGCCCTCTTACTTATTGCTCCGATCACCCTGATGCAAACTGATGCCATCGGAGCTGGCATATACATGCTTTTCTGTTTTGCTGTTGCTGGCTGGCTCAATGATGCCATTCACGAAAGCGACACCCTGATGCCCAGCTGGTATTTCCTGCTGATTCTGATTACCGGGATGGCCGTTAGCATGCATCCTATGGGCTTGGCAATCCCGCTGGTACTTGTCTGGCAGTGGCTGCGAGACAGCGAACAGAAAAAGAAAGGGATGCGCCTGATGGTCGGCATTGCCATCGTCACGATTCTGATGATCTTTGTGCGCTGGGGCTGGAATGGCATGGAGACTGCCGTCGCCAATCCTCTAACCGCGCTTGCTGACGCGGTCCTCGGCTCTCCTCTTCTGCATGAGCCAAGCTGGGGGATCGGCCTGATCATTGCCGATGTATTACTCATTGCTATCGGTATGCACCTGTACCGTAAAAATAACGACAGCTTATCGCTGATCTTCATTGCAGCCAGTCTGATCGGCAGCCTGCATGCCGACCATGCGTGGACCTTAATTGCCTGGGCGACGACCTTGTATCTGGGTCTACCCCTGTTGATTGAGATCAACGAACGCCTCGGCTGGCGCGGCCTTCTGGGTCAGCGCGGACTGTTGCTGCTTGTGATCGTTCTGGTTGCCACGATATCGATGTTAAACACCCGGGCACTGGGAGTGATCGGAAAGCAGCATCTGAAGAATGATACCGATGCGGTGATCTCGGTACTGGAGCGCGAAGCAGCAGATGCCGACAAGACATTTGTTGCCGCCAGCCAGTGGCCGGCACGAAC
>CAZDJY010000210.1:0-1707 GCA_964505835.1 uncultured Zetaproteobacteria bacterium
GGAAGAAATATGATTCCTCCTGCACCTTCTCGACCTCGCGCCCGCAATCCGGGCACTGCCGATCATCCCAGCACTCGGCATCCTTGAGCTGGGTTTCGGTCCAGTAGGTTTCGCACGGCACACAGTACCAGTCCTCGTAAAAATCCTTGTAGATTGCTCCGGCATTCTCCAGCCGTCGCCACATGGCCTGCACGCCCTTCTTGTGGCGTTCGGAACTGGTACGAATGAAATCATCGTTGGTGATTTCCAGCTCCGGCCACAGGCTTTCATAACGGGCCACCACCTGATCTGCCAGTTCAATCGGCTCGATACCGCGCGCCTCGGCCGCCTGCTGCACCTTCTGCCCATGCTCATCCACGCCTGTCAGAAAGAATACATCCTTACCGCTCAATCGCTGATATCGGGCCAGAACATCGGCAGCAATCGTGGTATAGATATGGCCGAGATGCGGCTCATCATTAACATAATAAATGGGGGTGGTGACGTAGTAGGATGACATGTGAATCGGAAGGCTCCCGGGCAATGTGGTGAATTTCTTCAGCAGCAGGTTTCTAGCAGAAAATTCTTTCAATCATAGCCGGGACTCTAACCCCGAATTTCAGAACGACCAGCCGCTAAATGGTTGCTATCCAGCAAGACCGCGCAGGGCCGTGCGCAAACCCATCAAATTTGCCAGTAACGAGGGCGCAGGGCGCAGACCATGGCGAATCACGTCCCCCGGCCAGCGCAGACAGGCCAGTAAAGCTGCATGCAGCCGCTCAGATGCCTGAAAGTCCGCTCCTGTCTGCCCTGCCTGTAGTGCCGGGTACAAAGCCAGCGCCAATACGCGGGCAATCAGCTCATGCGGCACCGAGCCGACATGCTGGCGAATCCAGGCTTCCAGCTCGCCGATATCGACCTGCGATAGATCTCCGGTCAACTGCTGCCAATCCATCAATGCCGAGGCAATCACCTTGTCCTGCAGACACTGCACCTGGCCCGGGGCGCCCTCGGCGAGCAACAGCGCCAGCTCCATATATGCTGGTTCAATATCCATAGCGGCCAACGTCTTGTGCATCTCGGCCTCATTCAGAGGCGAGCAGCGTTGCAACAGGCAGCGAGATCGGATCGTAGCCGGCAAACGCTCAATGTCCGCACAAACCATCAGCAACACGCTGCCGGGGGCAGGTTCCTCAAGGCCCTTCAACAGCGCATTTGCGGCCTGCGCATTCATGCGGTCGGCATCATCAAGGACAACGATACGCCGATCGCTTTCAGCACCACTCAAGGCCAGAAACTCAAGCACTGCGCGAATCTGTTCGATATTAATATCACGCTTCCCTTCCAATAAACCAGCCTTATAGATGTCCGGATGGGAGTCAGCCAACAGCATACGACAGGCATGACATTCGCCGCAGCCGCTATGCTGTTCACACATCAGCATGGCAACCAATTGATCAGCCAGCATACGCTTGCCGATGCCTTTCATACCATGCAACAGCCATGCATGGTGCAGGCGGCCAGCCTCCAGCGCCTCGGCGAAATGCAGTCGCACCCGATCATGACCAAGTACAGGCAAGCTATCTGCCTGTGCCGTCGGCGATTCTTTCACTTGCTTCCCCATCATCATACATCATCCGCCATCAAGCGAGCTTGGGCCAGCGCGCAGCCAGCGCGGCGCGAACATCCTGCTGCACCCGGGTGATTTCCGAAGCAGCATCCATGCGC
>CAZDJY010000211.1:0-1696 GCA_964505835.1 uncultured Zetaproteobacteria bacterium
CTGCGCCTGAATATTCCGGCCGTGTTTGTGTCCGGCGGACCGATGGAAGCGGGTAAAGTGACTATTCACAATCGTGAGAAGCTGCTTGATCTGGTCGATGCGATGGTGATGGCCGCTGATCCGAACGAGTCGGACGAGGATGTTGCAGCGGTGGAGCGCTCGGCTTGTCCGACCTGCGGCTCATGTTCGGGTATGTTCACCGCCAACTCGATGAACTGCCTGACTGAGGCGCTGGGCATGAGTCTGCCCGGCAACGGCTCGCTGCTGGCTACACATGCCGATCGCAAGGAGTTGTTTCTGCAAGCCGGGCGCACCGCAGTCGAATTGTGCAAGCGTTATTATGATGGTGATGACGAGACGGTCCTGCCGCGCTCGATTGCCACCTTCGCAGCCTTCGAGAATGCCATTGCGCTCGATATCGCCATGGGCGGAAGCACGAACACGGTGCTGCATCTGCTGGCCTGCGCCCAGGAAGCTGGTGTGGATTTTACCATGAAGGACATCGATCGCATGAGTCGCCATGTGCCGAATCTGTGCAAGGTTGCGCCTGCCGTTCAGCAATATCATATGGAAGATGTGCATCGAGCCGGAGGAGTGATCGGTATTCTGGCCGAACTTGATCGTGCAGGACTCATCCATCGCGATACCCCGACAGTGAATGCCGCAACACTCGGCGATGCACTGGATACCAATGACGTCATGAATGAAGCCAATGAAACGGCGTGCCAGATGTTCCGCGCTGCACCCGGTGGCGTGCCGACGCAAGTGGCATTTTCACAATCCGAGCGCTGGAAATCGCTGGATACGGATCGTAAGGCCGGTTGCATCCGCAGTGTCGAGCATGCCTACTCGAAAGAGGGCGGGCTTGCCGTATTGTATGGAAATATCGCCGAGCGCGGTTGTATCGTCAAAACCGCAGGTGTCGATGAATCGATCTGGAAGTTCACCGGCACAGCCAATGTGTTCGAATCGCAGGATGATGCAGTCAGCGCGATTCTCAACGACAAGGTGAAGGCAGGGGATGTGGTGATTATCCGCTACGAGGGCCCCAAGGGCGGGCCGGGCATGCAGGAAATGCTTTATCCCACCTCATACCTGAAATCCAAGGGGCTGGGCAAGGATTGTGCTCTGCTCACCGACGGCCGTTTCTCCGGCGGTACTTCGGGGCTGTCGATCGGTCACGCCTCACCCGAAGCGGCGGAAGGCGGCGCGATCGGGCTGATTGAACAGGGCGATACCATTGAGATCGATATTCCGAATCGCACCATTCATCTGGCGGTTTCCGATGAGGTGCTGTCTGAGCGCAGAAAAGCGATGGAAGCGAAGGGTCATGATGCCTGGAAGCCCGTCAGTCGTGATCGCGAAGTTTCCAAGGCCCTGCAAGCCTATGCTGCTTTGACGACCTCGGCGGATCGCGGCGGCGTGCGTGATCTGGAGCAATTGGGAAAGTAAGTTACCGTTGACAGGAGGGGGCATATACAGACTAGTCTGACTAGGTGTTTATATGCAGGAGGCTATCATGGGACAGTGGCAGTTACAGGATGCAAAAGCTCGTCTGAGCGAGTTGATCAAGTCAGTGCAGGATGAAGGTCCTCAGCAGGTCACAGTGCGCGGTAAACCTTCGGCAGTTGTGATCTCGGTTGAAGAGTATGAGGCGATGAAACGACAGCGTCCGCGCTTTGTCGATCTGATGCGC
>CAZDJY010000212.1:0-1693 GCA_964505835.1 uncultured Zetaproteobacteria bacterium
TGACCGGGCCGGAGGTTTGGCTGGATGCGCTAAAAGAGGTAGAGACAACGCCGATTCGGCCTAAACTCGAGAATGGTTCATTTGAAGCGAAAATGGGTATTGAAAGCCCGTCCGGAAAAGCTATTCGTCTGGAAGATGCGAAGGTGCAGATCATGGTCAGGGGATTGCTCTTTCAGGCAGGTAAGGATTTTGGGTCGGAAGGTAAAAAAACAGCAGTGGGAGGCGCTAAGTGAGACGCTATTTTGGTACCGACGGGGTACGCGGCACGGTGAATCAGTATCCGATGACGGCCGAGTTCGCACTGGCGCTCGGACGCGCCGCGGGCCATGTGCTGACGCAGCATTTGAGCCATCGGCCACGGATCCTGATTGGCAAGGACACGCGCCTTTCCGGCTATATGATCGAGTCCGCCCTGTGCGCAGGTTTGACGGCTCAGGGAATGAATGTGTTGCTGGTCGGGCCTGTGCCGACGCCTGCTGTGGCCTATCTGACGCGCAGCCTGCGCGCCGATGCAGGGGTGATGTTGTCCGCCTCGCATAATCCGGCTGCCGATAACGGCATCAAGTTTTTTGGTGCTGATGGCTTCAAGCTGCCCGATGGAGTGGAGAAGGAAATCGAAACCAATCTCGATGAATTGCCGGCCTTGCCTGACGCTCTAAATATTGGCAAAGCCAAACGCATCGACGATGCGCGCGGCCGCTATATCGAGTTTCTCAAGGCTTCAATGCCCAGAGGTCTGCGGCTGGATGGACTGAAGGTGGTCGTCGATTGCGCTAACGGAGCAGCCTACGATGTCGCTCCAACGATTCTGCGGGAACTCGGCTGCGAAGTGATTGCCATGCATCACAGGCCCGATGGTTATAATATCAATCATGAATGCGGTTCCACCCATCCGGAAAGCATGATGCACCAGGTTGTGAGCGTTGGCGCCGATGTCGGATTGGCGCTGGATGGTGATGCGGATCGCCTGATTGCCTGCGATGCCAATGGCTGCATTGTCGATGGTGATCGCGTGATTGCCATTCTTGCCGAGCATGCTCACCGCCACGGCCAGCTTGCCGGCGGCGGCGTGGTGACCACGATTATGAGTAATATGGGCCTGGAGCTTTATCTGGCTGACATGGGTCTGAGCATGCACCGCGCAGCGGTTGGCGACCGCTACGTGCTGGAGATGATGCGCGAGCTTGGTTGCAATATCGGCGGCGAGCAGTCAGGCCACATGATTCTGCTCGATTATAATACCACCGGAGACGGGCTGATGACGGCCTTGCAGTTGCTTACGGCGATGCTGGAGCAGGATAAACCGCTGGCCGAGATGGCAAACAGCATGGCGCTGTTTCCGCAGAAGCTGTGGAATATCGTGCTGCCCGAGCGTAAGGATGTGATGGCCGATGACAGGATTCGGGCCCTGGTTGCTGATGCCGAATCACGTTTGAATGGTTCGGGTCGAATCAATGTGCGTATGTCTGGTACGGAGCCCAAGTTGCGTATCATGGTCGAGGCCGAGGATGAGGCTCTGATGCTCGATATCGGCCAAACTTTGTATGATGAAATGAGCGGGCATCTTTTATAGCTTGAAGCTTGACCGGTTCGCAAGCCACAACTACGATTCGCCGCCCTCGCAAGAGGGTTACCCGATACAGGCTCGTAGCTCAGGGGTAGAGCACCACCTTGACATGGTGGGGGTCGGCGG
>CAZDJY010000213.1:0-1682 GCA_964505835.1 uncultured Zetaproteobacteria bacterium
AGTATGAATCCGATGGTCAGTTTAATGGTCCTTGTGAGATGTTGGTGGCAGTGGCAACGAAGTGAGAGGGTTCGGGATCAGGTCTTGTTTCGTGCATACTTTAATTTCAACGCATCAAACACTTCATCGGCGTGGAAGGATGAGCGTACCAGCGGGCCGGAAGCCACCATGCCGAAGCCTTTTTTCTCGGCCAGATATTTCAGATCATCAAACTCTTCCGGGCTCCAGTATTTCATCACCGGATGATGTTTTTCGCTCGGCCTGAGATACTGGCCGATGGTCAGGATATCGACACCGGCCTCCCTTAGATCATCCATCACCTGCAGAATCTCATCCCGCTCCTCGCCGAGGCCGACCATGATGCCGGACTTGGTGACCACTTCCGCATCCATCTCCTTCGCCCTTTGCAGCAGACGCAGGGATGTGAAATAGCGCGCTCCGGGGCGCACAGAGCGATACAGGCGCGGAACGGTTTCAAGATTGTGATTGAAGATATCGGGCTTCGCTTCCATGATCGTATCCAGGCAGGAATCCGGCTTGCGCTGGAAATCGGGGGTGAGAATCTCAATCGTCACCTCGGGCTGGCGCGCTTTGAGTTCACGAATCACCTCGGCATAGTGCCCGGCACCGCCGTCCTTCAAATCGTCGCGATCCACCGAGGTGATCACGACGTGCTTCAGACTGATCTGGGCCACGGCTCTGGCCAGGTTCACTGCCTCGTCCGGATCGACCGGATCGGGCTTGCCCGTCGCGACATCGCAGAAGGCGCATGTGCGCGTGCATACGCGGCCGAGAATCATGAAGGTGGCCGAGCCCTGCTTCCAGCAGCCGCCGATATTCGGGCAGGATGCTTCTTCGCAAACCGTATTCAGCTTCAGCTCGCGCATCATCTTGACGATGTCGTTGTATTCCTTTGACATCGGCGCGCGCACCTTCAGCCATGCAGGCTTGCCAACCATCGGCTCGCCCTGATTTTCTACTTGAATGGGAATCACTTTTCGGCTCATCAGCGCATGCTAGCGCCATCGCCAGTGCTTGCCTATGTAGGCATTCTCCTGATCTGGCGGGTTGAACGGGAGCAAAGCCGCGTGCTTTTTCGCGCTTTCTTTGGCAGCCTCGGCGCATTCCACTAGGAGATAACACGCATGTCTTTTTCATGTTTTATTCAATTGTTAATCGTTGCTGCAGTGATATCACTGCTCGGCTATTACGCCCAACCCTTTCTCAACATGGATGCGGCTCATGCTCCATCCGTCTTTGCCACCGGCCTGATGCTGGGCATCATTATCGGCGGTCTGGGCGTTGCACTGCGTAGTGCTTCGGGCTCGGGTTCGAAGTCATCGGACAGCGGCACCGCCAGCATCTATGTTGGCAATCTGCCCTTCAATGCCGGGGAAGATGACGTAAAGAATCTGTTTGCCCCATTCGGCACCGTCATCGAGGTCCGCATGGTCAAGGATCGCCGCAGCCGCAGACCCAAGGGTTACGGGTTTGTCGAAATGAGCAACGCAGATGCCACGGCCGCGATCAAGCAACTGGACGGTGTCGAGTACGCCGGCCGCACCTTGCGCATTAATCAGGCCAAGAAAAAGGGCGAGGATTAAGGATACTCTGAAAAAGTCAGAGTATCCGTGCAGGCCATGGATGGCCTGCCAAAATCATGCGCGTAAGTGCCTGATTTT
>CAZDJY010000214.1:0-1676 GCA_964505835.1 uncultured Zetaproteobacteria bacterium
AATCTACTGCGACCATCAGCGGGCTGATCCGCGTCGTATCTCGTCCTCATACAGGATGTAATCGTTATCCTGGGCATGGCGGGCAGCCGCACGGATATGTGAGCTTGCGACAGCCTGCATATCACCGTCCAGCAGATTGCTATAGACGCCTTTGTAAAAATTATCCGGGATCACCTGCACCTGGTAATGGATGATCTCCGTATTCGCCGGCAGTGGCGAGGCTACGAACTCACGTCGCTCGCTCGGCATCAGGCGGGTATCGCGCTTCTCCTGCCAGCCGTCGTTATAATACACCTCGCGCACAATATCCCACTGCCAGGTATGCAACACTTTTCTACCCTGATCCATAGCCTCAGCGCGCACCACGATTTTTGGCGTGACATAGGTCGGGAATGCATGGCCGATCCATTTGGAGGTGATCGCCAGTGTCGCACCGCCACCCCGCTGTTCAAGTTTGAATTCCAGCCCTTTGCGCACCATGCCCGGATCATGGATGCCGCGAAATTCATGCCGCCGATCCGGCATATGACACTGTTGACAGGTCACGCCCTGACGGGAAAAAGGGCTCTGCTTCCATTCCTCGATAGTATTCTCCAGAGGCTTTCCATTGATGGCCATTGATTGCGGAAACTGGTGGCATGAGGCGCAGAATTGCGACTGTTCGAAATCCTTCGTGGCAGTAAAGCCGCCATGTACCGGAGCATCCTGATGACCGACGGCCAGCGATGGCCTTGGCGGAGGCCCGAAACGCTGCCAGCCGCGCACATGGCAGGTAGCACAGGTTACGCCGGCATGGCGCAGCGGCAGCGGTTCTGAATTTGAATCGGGCAAGGCAGCATCGCGGTCAAAGCCTTCCTTGTGTTCCAATCGTGCCACGATTGAGGCGACCATATCCCTGCCATCCCGGTACAACTGCTCATTTAGCGGTGCATGGCATTGCAAGCAATCGTTCGCACCTTCATAGCCCATATCGGGAAACTGACCGACCATGCCGGATGAATAGGCATGCGCATGCAGGCTGTTTTTCCATGCATCGAATTGCGCACGGTGACACTGGGCGCAGGCTTCCGGATGCAGGTTCGTTTCCAGCTTTGACCAAGCGTGCGGCGATGCAGCCGTTGTCGCTCTCGGACTATCCCAATAGCCGCTCGGTAAGCCGGGATCGCTCGTCAGAGTCTTGTCCGGAGTGGTGGATGGAGCGAGGGCAGCTGCCATCAGCAGCAAGCCTGAACAAAGCAACGACAACGCCATCCATATCTGTTTCATTTACAACTCCTGCAGCTGTTTTTTTCACCCATGTGTATGCCAACGGGTTAATCACCGCCTATTTCTTCATCAATAAAAAGGGCAGCCCGCAGGCCGCCCTCATCTTATGCTACCCAGATCAGCCGGTCATTATTTCCTATGTTCGCGGATATACTGCATACGATAGGCGCGATAATAAGCCGCCATGGCCGTCAATTCCTTAGAATCCTTGGCGAAGGGCTTACCCTTCATCGGGTTAAGCATGCAGTAGTTGATCATCTGATCCAGCGTCACCACATCGCCGACCATCTTGACGAAATGCGGGAAGTTCTGATTGCGCTCCAGATTCAACAAGGCGTGATCACCGTGGCAGGACAAACATGCCACACCGGAGGTGCCGAGGCTTTCATCATTCCACATTTTCTTGCCCA
>CAZDJY010000215.1:0-1626 GCA_964505835.1 uncultured Zetaproteobacteria bacterium
ATGTGATATGTGTCACAGGTAACGTGAAAAAACATTTACGTTTCAATATCTTATGCAGGATGATGATTTCCTGAAATCGTCAATAGTTTGGCGATTCCCTAGGCTATCCCTGAAAAAGCGGGCGAACCATTGCGTGTGGAGATGCAAGCCTCAAAAGTTTTAGGTGTGCCAAAAGTCACGTGATATTAAACATTTACGGATAGCGTTCCCGGCTCTGTCCGATGCTTGCGGCGTGGTGTAGCTTTCGCACGCTGTCTGAAGGACCAAGGAAGGGCCGGGGCAAATACTGCGGGAGTTTAAAGGCATGGAAGAAGCGGTTCGCAACGATCAACAGCAGCCTGCCATGCAGCAGGAAGTTGCAAATCTGAAGCCCGAAGAGGCGCTTCAGCTGATTTCTGATGCTCCGGCAGCGCTGGTGCAACGTTTGAGCGGGATGCACAGCGCCGAGCTGGGTGAGTTGCTGCTTGCTTGTGCCAACGATACGGATCGTCTTGCGCTGATTGCTTATATTCCCGATGAGTTGCTCGGCGATGCGCTGCTCGAACTTCCCGAATCCTTGCAGGAGGATTTGCTTGCCGAGCTGCATCCGGACGATATCGGCGATGCGGTTGAGCATATGGATTCCGATGATGCGACCGATTTGCTGCAGGCTGTGGATAAGGAAGTTGCCGATGCTGTGATCGGAGGGCTCGAACCGGACGAACGTCGCGAGATCGAGCCCTTGATGGCTCACGATGAGGAGTCGGCCGGCGGCCTGATGCAGGTCGAGCTGTTCAAGGTTCGGCATGACTGGAAAGTTGAGAAAGTCTTCGAAGTTTTGCGCCGATTTGGAAAAGAGATCGAAAACCTTAATTATGTCTATGTTGTGGATGACGATGATGTCCTTGTCGGTGTGCTTCCGCTGCATGTTATGCTGTTTGCCGAGCCCGATGTGCCGGTGATGGATATTGCCAAAGCGGACTTCCCCTTTGCCCGGGCAGGTCAGGATCAGGAGGAGGTGGCGCATATCTTCGAGAAGTACGATGTGTTGGCCCTTCCAGTGGTGGATGAACAGCATGTTTTGGTGGGTCGGATTACCGCCGATGATATCCTCGATGTGGTCCGGGAAGAGGCGACCGAGGATATGTACCGGCTGGCGGCACTGTCGGATGAGGATGATTTATCTGAATCCGTTGCGACCACAGCTCGGCGTCGCGGTGTATGGCTGGCGGTGAATCTGTTGACGGCGGTGGCAGCATCCATCGTTATTTCGATGTTTGAAGCTACCATCTCTCAGATCGTCGCTCTGGCCGTGCTGATGCCGATTGTTGCCAGCATGGGCGGAATCGCTGGAACACAGACTCTGACCGTGATCGTGCGCGGCATTGCACTGGGCCGGGTGACTTTTGCCAATGCCCGTCGCACATTGATCAAAGAGGTGTTTGTCGGCTTGGTTACAGGGGCGGTATTTGCCGTGGTGATGGCGGCGCTGGCGTCGTTCTGGTTTCCGGAATGGGGTATGCGTCTGGGCATGATTATCGGGGCTGCTATGGTGATCAATCTATTCGCTGCTGGACTGGCCGGATCCCTTATTCCACTTACCCTACAGCGCCTTTCGATTGATCCGGCACTGGCCTCGGGAACCAT
>CAZDJY010000216.1:0-1626 GCA_964505835.1 uncultured Zetaproteobacteria bacterium
AGCTGTTTCATCATCACCATAGCATGCCCAAAGCCTTAATCGTTTTCAGTGCTGAGCGAAAGCTGAACACCGGCCTCGCCGATGTGTAACTGCACCTGCATGGGCCGACAACAAACCGAGCAGTCTTCATCGTAATTTCTGCTCCCGGCTGTGGCATCAACCAGCAGAGAGATGGGTTCACCGCAATACGGACATTGACTTTGGATGGATTCCAGTGCGTTCATAGCAACATTATAGCAGTGATTTGTCGGTCTGCAGCGTGTTAGCCTTGATGCATGTCGAAGATTCAGTCTTTGCTTATTCTTGGTTGCGGTTATGTCGGTGAACGATTGGGCCGTGCCTGTATCGCTGATGGCATGCGGGTGATGGGCACGACGCGCCATAAGGAGCGTGTGGCGGCGCTGAAATCCGCAGGTATTGAGCCGCTGCTCATCAGCGATCCCGCAGATATTCCCGCCGATGTGCTGGACCAGACGGATGTTGTGCTCGATTCGATTCCGTTGGAACGCACTGAAAAGGGCATGCATGCGGGCCAGCCACGATGGTTGCCCCACCTTGCCCCAGGCATGAAACATGTGCGCTGGGTGGGTTATCTCTCCACTACCGGCGTTTACGGCGATGCGAATGGGGGATGGGTGGCTGAAGGGTGGGTATGTTATCCGAAAAGTCCGCGCGGCAGTGAACGGTTGAAGGCGGAACAGGCATGGCTGGTTTCAGGGCTGCCTGCCGAGGTGTTCCGGCTGGCCGGCATTTACGGCCCGGGGCGCAATATATTTGGCCGACTCAGAGCCGGAGGCTACAAGGCTGTGAAGTGGAATCCGCCGCATTATTCCAGCCGTATCCATGTCGATGATATTGTTGCCGCGCTGCTGGCGGCGATGAACAAGCCGGAGCCCGGCCGCATCGTTAATCTGGTTGATGATTTACCCTTGCCTCACGATGAATATGTGCAACAAGTGGCGCGGCTTATTGATGCGCCCGAGCCGGTGATATTGACTCCCCGGCAGGGTGAACGGGAATTGTCACCGGCCATGCTTGATTTCTTCCGTGATAATAAGCGGGTGAGCAATCGACTTCTGCATCAGGCATTGCTGCCAGCATTGAAGTATCCGGATTTCAAGTCGGCAGTTTCCGATCTATTGGCAGAAGAAGGGCGCTAGCCCAGACTAGAGTGAGCTTCCGCCATGGTTCTGAATGTCATGGATCAGGATGCGTATGGCGACCAGAACGAATAAAAATGCAAACACAATGCGGGGAAGAAGCTGCGCACATCGGGCTGTGATCGGTGCTTTCGCTGAAGTATCCATAATGTTTTTATCGGCTGAAATACCTGTCGCTTTAGGTGCGCAAATATCATGGCGTGCTATGCTCAGCCTATGGCTTCTGATCTTATAACCGGTGACGACGCTGCAAAGAGCACGATGGATGAGCTGAATGCCGAGGCATTCAGGGCAATAGCTGAGCAGGAGTTGAACAGCCTGCCGTCGATGTTCCGCATGGCGATGGAGAATGTGGTGATCGTCACCGACGATTTCCCAACCATCGGCACATTGCACGATATGAAGGCCGATACGCCGTTCGATCTGCTCGGACTTTATCAGGGCTGGCCGTTGACCGAGCGGGATG
>CAZDJY010000217.1:0-1597 GCA_964505835.1 uncultured Zetaproteobacteria bacterium
TAAACAGGGCACCCGTTACGGATGCCCTGTATCGTCTTGCAAGAGGGCCTAGCGGCCTACTTTAGCGATCCAGAATATCAGCGATCCAGCACATCGTCGCGGGTGCTTTCCGCCACGCCGATAATCGTCTGAATCAGGTTCTCAGGCACACCCAGCTCAGCCATGGTGGCACGAAGATGCATCAGAATATGATCAAAGTGGGAATCATTCAGTCCCATCTTCACCAGATGCTTGTGGCCTTCGCGCATGTCCTTACCGGTGTAGTTATGCGGTCCGCCCATCACCATGGTCAGGAATGCTTTCTGTTTGGCTGCCTGTTTTTCCATGTCCACGCCTTCAAAAAAGCGATTCACATAGGCATCCGCCAACACCCTGCGATAGAAAACATCGACTGCCGCATCAACAGCTGCCGCACCGCCAACCTGCTCATAGACCGTAGCCTCGCTGGCTGCTGCTTCAGGTGCGCTGTCATCTCCCGAGGCAGGCGTGAAATTACGGCCTTTCTCGGCGATATTGGACAGCAGCAAGGGCAACACCAAGCCAAGCACGGTAAATAGAATAAATGCCGGGATAAATGTATCGAAATGCATATCAGCGATCCAGTACGTCGTCGCGGGTACTTTCAGCCACGCTGATCACGGTATCAATCAAATCCTGAGCTACGCCCAGCTCAGCCAGCGTCGAGCGCAAATGGCAGAGGATATGGTCAACATGGGCATCGTTCAGGCCCATCGCCACAAGGTGCTTATGACCTTCGCGCATATCTTTGCCTGTATAGTTGTTTGGACCACCCGTCACCATCGTCAGAAAGCCCTTCTGTTTAGCGGCCTGTTTTTCCATGTCCACGCCTTCAAAAAAGCGATTCACATAATGGTCCGCCAACACCTTGCGGTAAAAAATATCAACCGCTGCATTGATGGCGGCATCACCGCCCAATTGTTCATATACTGTACTCATTTAAATCTCCTCCGCTTGTATTCCAGGCTGCCGACTCAAGGCCAGGCTACCCTGCATTTTCCCTATACCCATAAGGATACGAGGGACGCTATCATACATATGCTGGACAAAAGATGTCAATAGCATCTATCATTAGGTCATGAACCTAACTTCCTATACAGATTATTCCCTAAGGGTGTTGATATATCTGGGCACTCATCCTGACCGCAGGGTCACCATTACCGAAATGGCCGAGGCATATCAAATATCTCGCAACCATCTGGTTAAGGTGGTGCATCAACTATCGCAGCACGGCTGGATTACCACGATTCGGGGGAAATCCGGAGGTATGCATCTGGCATTCCCTCCGGAGCAGATCAACATCGGTACAGTGATTCGGCAAACCGAACCGCATATGAATCTTCTGGAGTGTTTCGATAAAGCCAACAATCAATGTACGATCAGCCCTGCCTGCAGCCTGAAACGTGTTTTATATCAGGCGCGCAAAGCATTCAATGATGTGATTGACAGTCATACGCTGGCTGATGTTTTGGGCTCACATTCGGCAGACATTATCAACATCCTCGATGCCAGCATTGCATTGGCTGGCGAAAAGCAGAAGAAGAAAGCCGAAGCAGCCTGACAAACGCTGTTAAGCAAG
>CAZDJY010000218.1:0-1583 GCA_964505835.1 uncultured Zetaproteobacteria bacterium
TCCATCAACGCGGCAATGGCAACATTGAAGGCAAATCCATGCTCGAAGGCATGGGTGACACGCTGAATCGTGCTATGCGTGGCGCGGCGCAGCACTTTGATATCGCCACCCGTCGCATCATGATCCACAGCCTTATCCAACAATCGCCAGACGCGTTTCAGAAACCGGTATGCACCCTCAACCCCGGCATCGTTCCATTCCAGATCCTTCTCCGGCGGAGCCGCGAACAACGTGAACAAGCGCGCCGTATCCGATCCAAATCGCTCAATAATGGCGTTGGGGTCCACCGTGTTGCCTTTAGACTTGGACATCTTGGCACCGTCTTTCAGCACCATACCCTGGGTCAACAGATTCCTGAATGGCTCATCACCGCCATCTTCAGAGCTGAACAGGCCGGCATCGCGCATCAGTTTGTGGTAGAAGCGCGCATACAACAGGTGCAACACGGCATGTTCGACGCCGCCGATATACTGATCCACAGGGGCCCAGCGGCGCATCAAATCCGCATCAAGCATGGATTCAGTATTACGCGGTGAGGTATAGCGGTCCATATACCACGAAGATTCCATAAAGGTATCGAAGGTATCGAGTTCTCGCGTTGCTGCGTTGCCGCAGGCCGGGCAGTCGGTGTGTACGAAAGCATCGCACTCATGTAGCGGGCTTGCCCCACCGGTCGGGGTAAGATCTTCCGGCAGCTTCACCGGCAGCTGCTCATCGGGCACCGGTACAAGGCCGCAAGCATCGCAATGCACGACAGGAATCGGTGCGCCCCAATAACGTTGACGGGATACCAGCCAGTCACGCAGCCGGTATTGCACACGCTCACGCCCCTTCCCATGTTTTTCCAGCCACTGAGTAATTTCTTCTTTTGCCTCATCAGATGATAAACCATCTTCAAACGGAGCAGAATTGATCAGAAGCACATCATCCAGTGATTTGGATGCATACCAGTCTTTCCAGACATTATCATCGAAGTAAAAATATTCATAATCCTTGCGAGGGTGAGTTTCCTCCCAGCCATCAGCAAAAAAACCAGTATTCTGGAATACCTGTTTAATCGGCAGATCATATTTTTTCGCAAAAGCGAAATCGCGTTCATCATGGGCCGGGACACTCATCACCGCACCGGTGCCATATCCCATCAAAACGAAATTGGCCACCCAAACCGGAATCTCCTCGCCCGTGATCGGATGGACGGCATGGATACCGAGCGGCATGCCTTTCTTTTCCATCAAGGCGATATCGGCTTCCTTGGTGGACACCTTGGAACATTCGTCAATAAAGGCCGCCAACTCCGCATTGCTCTCGGCCGCCTTTTGCGCCAAAGGGTGCCCTGCAGCGACCGCCATATAAGTCACCCCCATCAGGGTGTCCGGGCGAGTCGTGAAAATATCGAGGGTTTCATCTGAGCCTTCCAGTCCGAAGCGGACCTCAGCCCCTGTTGAGCGGCCGATCCAGTTGCGCTGCATCTCAACGACCCGCTCAGGCCATCCGGACAAGCTATCCAGATCGGCCAGCAGTTCGTCAGCATATTCCGTGATACGGATAAACCACTGCTTTAAATTCTTGCGCACCACCGGGGT
>CAZDJY010000219.1:0-1581 GCA_964505835.1 uncultured Zetaproteobacteria bacterium
ATGGCTTTGATGATACCCATCACCATGCCGGATATCGTTGCGCCGAGAACCAGCAGCATCGGAAGCAGCGTATAGAGGATCGGTTTTTTCTTGCGGTACAGATAGATCGTCACAGTCAGCAAAGTCAGGCCGGCGAGGATCTGGTTGGTGGTGCCGAACAGCGTCCACAGGAATAGCCCGGCAGGTTTGCCATCCATCTTGAAGAAGGCAAAGAAACCGATCGCCGCCACGGCCAGAAATGTCGCCACATAACGATTCTGAATCACCTTCACCCCAATGGTTTGGCCAATCTCTTCCAGATTAAAGCGCAGCAGCCGAGCTCCCGTATCGACACTGGTCATGGCGAACCCAACCACCACGACGCTGATGAAGGCTGCGGCATAATCGAGCGGCACGCCGAGCTGGTGGATGAAGTTGGCATTGCCCTGGATGAACACGCCGAGCTTCTGATGCAGGCCGACGGCCTTGTCCCATGAGCCGTAGAAAGACTCCCAGTCGGCACGTGTGGCAAAGGCTCCGGCTGTGGTCGCCAGCACTGCCAACAGCGCCAGCAGTGATTCACCGACCATGCCGACATAGCCCACAAACGGCGCATCAGTCTCACGATTCAGCTGCTTTGAAGTGGTGCCCGATGCGACCAGCCCATGGAATCCGGAGACGGCTCCGCAGGCAATCACGATAAACAGGAACGGCAACATCGGCGGAGCGCCCTTCGGATGCAGATTGACAGCCGGAGCGGCCCAATCGGGTGACAACATGAAAAAGCCAATCAACATCGAAAACAGCGCCAGATACAGCAGCAATGAATTGAGGAAATCCCGCGGCTGCAACAGCAGCCAGACCGGCAGCACGCTGGCAACGAAAGCGTAGATAAGCAGGGACCATGTCCAGGTTTCGGCCGTCACCCCGGTGATCGGCATTTTCAGGCCGATGGCCGTTGTCACCAGCATCAGCACAAAGCCAACTGCGATCATCGGCCACAGCGGCAGGTTTTTCTTGTAAACGAAAAAGCCGATCAGCATGGCAATCAGCATTAGCGAATAAGTCGGAAACACTGCTTCCGGATGCGCCGTAGCCGGGATATGAGCCAGATCGGGGGCGGCAAACAGGCCGGAGATCACCAGCACAAATACACCCATAGCCAGCGCGACAAGGAAGAAGATCACCAGCAGAAACAGCAAACGTGTGCGCGGGCTGATGACATCATGGGCGATCGTACCGACACTGCGGCCACGATGTCGGATGGATAACACCAGGGCCGAGAAATCATGCACCGCACCAACCAGCAGCGTACCGAACACCACCCAGCACAAAGCCGGCACCCAGCCCCAGATGACCGCGATAGCCGGGCCGAGCATCGGTGCCAGACCTGCAATTGAGGCAAAGTGATGACCGAACAGGATATACTTATTGGCCGGCACATAATCGACATCGTCGCGCATCGCATGCGCCGGAGTAGGCAGGCTGTCATCGAGTTCGAAAACCTTGCGGGCCAGAAAGCCCTTGGCATAAAAACGGTAAAACACCAGATACAAACTGAGTACCAGAATCGCCATTACGACTGGAGACATGCGCCCTCCC
>CAZDJY010000220.1:0-1564 GCA_964505835.1 uncultured Zetaproteobacteria bacterium
CAAACCACTCCGGTTCATCCAATGCCAGTGGTTCCGGGTTTTCATCTTCCGTATGCACTTTGCGAATGCAGGCAAACTGCTCTTCCCCCACAGTAATCGCACATGGATCATCTTCTGCATCGGGGATACGAATTTTTCCATCTCCAACGATGAGTGCATCAAGCCAGTCGGCATGCACCTCAGGCGGAGCTGTCTTTTTGCGTGTGTAGTATGGAATGGCATGAATCAGATAATCCCTCGCCCTTGTCATACCAACGTACATCAAGCGCCGGCGTTCCTGGGCTTCCATCATTTCTGCGGCGGCATATTCTTTTGAGTATTCAATCGATTCGCCGAAAGGTAAATCCTTGCCCTTGAACGGCTCTGGCCAGAACCGGATACCTCGTCCCGCTAATGGCGCTGTCGGCTCGAAATGATCCGCTCCAACAACAGTGACACCAAAGGGTGAAAAACGCGCTTGCGAATCCAGACCATTCAGAATCACCAAGGGCCATTCCAGGCCTTTGGAGCGGTGATAGGTTAACACCTGAACCGTATCTTCACCTTGCCCTTCGGGCATGCCGGGATCGTCCTGCTGATCCAACCAATACATCAGGCCAGGCAGGGTTGCTGCTTCGTGCCGTGCCTTGGTTGCTCCCTGGTAATCGCCGATCAAGCTGGAAAGCGCTTCGAGATTGGCCAGTGTTTGTGGCGGATTCGCGGTTCTGAATGCATAGCCCTCTAAATCCATGATATCGCTTACCAGTTCAAACAGCTCCAATGGCGATTGATCTACAACCTTCACATCAAACAACTGCCGAATCCGCTTATCCCGTTTCCATTGATCAGGCGCATGTTCCGGATCGCGTGCCAATTCAGTCAGCCATGATGCTGAGGATGCATGTTCGGGCAATCCATTTACCAATTCGGTCAGCGCCAAACGATCCGATGGATCTGCCAATAAATGCAGGCTGGCCAATGCAATGATCAATTCGGGCTGCGCAAACAAGGCACCTCTGCCCACCGATGCACGTATGCCATAGCCGGCCAATGCTTCAGCAATCTCACTGCATGCATCATTGGAACGGCTAAGCACGGCAATATCTCCCGCCTTGAGCGGCCTGAGTTCACCACTGTCCCTATCCACTATCTGATAATGATCCGGTTTCCTGAGTAATCGGGTTATCCCATCTGCCAGAGACCCTGTACGCGCACCTTTGGTATTCCCGGACAGCATCCATATCTCCAAAGCTTCACTCTGTTTTGCATGATTCGTACGCTTGGGATGTAAACGTACACGTTCAGGCGGAATAAGACCATCTAGAGCGTGAACGAATATTTCGTTGATATAAGCCACCAGAGATGGGCGAGAGCGGTGCGAATACTCCAACACACCGATCTCGTTCGCTCCCAATTGATCAATCACTTTATCCATCAACTTGGGATCGGTGCCACGAAAACCGTAAATCGCCTGTTTTTGATCACCCACCCAGATATTCCGCTCAATCAATGATGCCAGCTTGCCAAAAAGAGCTAACTGAATCGGACTGGTATCCTGAAATTCATCAACCAACACGAGATCGAT
>CAZDJY010000221.1:0-1535 GCA_964505835.1 uncultured Zetaproteobacteria bacterium
AGGAAATCGCCCACGGTGCCGAGCCCGACAAGCACCTGATGTTTGCCGGTCATGCTGCCTACAAATTTGCCGAGGATCCATTTTATGCCGATGGATTTATCCCCACGGTCCGACAACTGGTCGAAAGGATTTGCACCGGCGATTAACTCCTACGTTGACATCCCCCTCAAACC
This sequence comes from uncultured Zetaproteobacteria bacterium, assembly GCA_964505835.1. GTDB lineage: Bacteria > Pseudomonadota > Zetaproteobacteria > Mariprofundales > Mariprofundaceae > JAJRVH01. The sequence goes on from CAZDJY010000221.1 coordinate 174, forward strand.
TGTCTATTTATGTGATATTGATATCATTTCAGGGATATCATTTCAGGTTTACGCATGAATAACGGAGGAAGTTGCCCAGGATGAGCAACGGCACGAGTAACGAATCAGCCAAAGCATTGATGGAGTCGGTATCGTTTGAACTTGATACCGACCTGCGTCTGCATCCGCAACGGCTTGAGCTGGGTAAAGCCGAGCTGCTCACCGATGCCCTGACCCTCCCGTTCACCGACATCGAAAAACGATTAGCGCAGTACATCGTCGGAGCCTCCCCGGCCGAGGCCGAGAGCCTGCGCAAGAACATGAAAAACTATCTGGCCCGGTTGAATTCCAATCCGCTGATTCCACTGCATTTCCGGCTTAAGGTATTGAATCGCTTTGAGCGCGAACTGGAGCTGTTTGACGGGGAAATGACGGCTGCTGTGCTGAATGCCCACAAAATCGGGGTCGATCTGGTGCAAAAGGCTGCACGTTCGCAACCCGCCTATTACCGCGTACTGGCCGATATGGTCGCCAATGCCATTGAGCTGGCCGTCAAAATTCTACGTCTGTTGATGGAGAACTATCAGGCTCCGGCCGTGATTGCCACGCGCCAGGTCATGGATCTGTCGCGTCTGGGCCTGAGTGTGGCCCCCATACTGAAGGAAGAGGCACTGGTCGAGCGGGAGCGTCTGTATAAGGCCGTGGGTAATTTCGAGCTACTGCGCACGATGGATTTCTTCGGCAAATCACATGCCGACCAGAAAATGGCCTGGGAAGAATTGCAGAATCATATTGGCGTTCTCAGACCGCAATTTTGTCGCAAGGGCGACACCCCTCCCGTCATCAAGGATAACAGTCTGCTAGTTACCAATATGTCCAGACCCAACGATCCCGCCAAGGTCATGGATAAGCTGCCCGACCCTTTATCCTATGACTGCATCGTCATCCCCATGGATAAGTTTGTGGATCGTCTGGTCACCGCCATCAACCGTGTCGAAGGCATTTTGAACAGCCAGGAAATGCAGCGCAACGATCTGATTACCGAAAAAACCTTGTACACCACGATCTCGGGTGGCAATGCCATGCTCGATGCCATGCGCATCAAGGATCGCAGCTCTGAACGGCAGAATCATCAGGGCTCGCGAACCATCGTCGAATGGGATCTGGCAAAATCCTTTGTCGAGGCCAATACGGCTTTGGTAATGAATGAATACGAATATGCGCCCAGTGAAGCAGCCAGTGAAGCGGCATGGACCGTGGTTAACATGAGCAACACCGGTGCCGGTCTGGAGCGGCTTTGTTATAAATCCCTCGATCTCGGTGTCGGCTCAATGATCGGCCTGAGCTGGATTCCCCATCGCGGAGAGCCGATGCTTGGCTTCA
>CAZDJY010000222.1:0-1519 GCA_964505835.1 uncultured Zetaproteobacteria bacterium
GGGCTGGCTTCGGGATGATATTGCACTGAAAACACCGGTTTGTCTTTGACGCTCAGACCCTCGATCGTGCCGTCGAACAGGGAGCGATGCGTGATCTCGACATGCGCCGGAATCTGATCGTCGCGCACTGCAAAGCCGTGATTCTGGCTGGTGATCTCAATCTTGCCCGTGGTCTCGTCCTTGACCGGATGATTGCCGCCACGATGACCAAACTTCAGCTTGAAGGTGGACAGGCCAAGCGCCTGACTGAGCAACTGATGACCCATGCAGATGCCGAAGATCGGAGTATCGGAATCCAGCAGCTCGCGAATGGTATCCACCGCATAAGTCACAGCTGCCGGGTCGCCCGGACCATTAGAGAGAAAGATGCCATCCGGCTGCATCGCTAACACATCAGATGCCGAAGTCGAGGCAGGCACAATACTCACCTTCAGGCCGCGATCGGCCAGCTTGCGGAAAATATTGTTCTTGCAGCCGAAATCAAATGCCACGACATGCTTGCGCAATTCCGGCGACTGAAACGAAACCGAATCCAGATGATAAGTGCCGGTATCCCAGCTTTCCACCGAGGTGCGGCTGACCTGACCGACCAGATCACGGCCTTCAAGCCCGTCCCAGCCGCGCGCCATGGCCAGCGCATCGGCCTCGGACATACCATCGGACGCAATCACGCCATTCTGCGCGCCGTTGTCACGCAGATGCCTGACCAGTGCACGGGTATCGATATCGCAGATGCCGACAACATTGCTATCGGCCAGCCAGGCCTGCATATCCTGCTCGGCGCGGTAGTTCGAGGTGATGCGCGCAGGTGCCCGCACAATCAGGCCGCGCACCGAAATGCCAGCCGATTCCATGTCCACATCATTGACGCCGACATTGCCGATATGCGGATAAGTGAAGGTGATAATCTGATCGGTATAGGAAGGATCGGTGAGAATTTCCTGATAGCCGGTGAGCGAAGTATTAAAGCAAATTTCGCCAACGGTATGACCCACGGCGCCGAGCGCCTTACCCTTGAAGATGCGCCCGTCTGCAAGCGCCAGTATTGCCGTTTGATCGATCATGGGTCACCCCGAAAATTGAGTTGCGAAACCCTAGGGATTTATCGTCGACAAGTCGAGCCGCTGCAGAACTGCCTGTGCAGGGCCGCGAGGTAAGCGGAATCGACGCCCGGAAGCGTTACGGCCTGCCAAAATCGCCTGCCAAAATCATGTGCATCAGCGCCTGATTTTGTAAGCGAAGGCAAAACCGGAGAAGAGTCACCGTGCTATTGCCTTGGCGGACTGAAAAACGACAAGGATGTAGTTTTTCAGACCTTCTTTAGATGCAGTAAATAGGCCAGTTTTCCGGTCAGTTGCTCAATGCTGGCCGGCTTGGTGATCGATTCAATCAGCGGCAGGCTCATGATATCATCGACCAGCACATCCTGTCCGTAGCCGGTATGAAACAGCACCGGCAGTTCGGGGTCGATCTTGCGTAATTCAAGACAAGCCTCAGGCCCGCCCATCTTCGGCATCAC
>CAZDJY010000223.1:0-1515 GCA_964505835.1 uncultured Zetaproteobacteria bacterium
TTCTCGGCCATGGCCGGGGCAGCTCTGGAAGATGGTGCATTGACTAAGAAAACCAAGGAGATGATTGCTCTGGCCATCGGGGTTGCCGGGCATTGCAAGGGCTGCATCGGATTTCATGTCAAAGCGCTGGTCGGCCTCGGCATCAGCCGGCAGGAGCTGATGGAGTTGCTGGGTATGGCTGTCTATATGGGTGGTGGGCCATCGCTGATGTATGCGGCCGAAGCGCTGCAGGCTTATGAGGAGTTCTCCAAGGCATGATGAACTGGCTGCGCTGCCCGTCGCTTCCGATGCTGATCTTCGCTGCCCTGTTACTTGGTCTGGCACCATTCACCTCGGAGCCGCATCTGTTGCAGAAGCTGAGAATGCTTATGCACGGCGAGCTGAACCGGACGATCGATATCGTCGATCTGTTCTGGCATAGCTGGCCTTTGCTGTGGATTGGGTTGCGGTTATTTGTGCCTGCATCGCGCAGTTGCAGGGTAAGCAGCTAGGATGCTGATGGTGGTGGATATCGGGCTGTTTCTGATGATTGCCCTGCTGTGCTGGCGGGGCTATCAGAAACGGCAGTGGTGGATGTTTTATCTCGGCCGGATACTGGAGAAAGGTATTCAGGGGAAGAGTTTCTGGCGTCAATTCTTCAGCCTCGGGCCGTTGCTGGTCGGCTGGCTGCTGCTCTGTCACTGGGTCAATACCCATGGTTGGCATGCTACGGCGGCCGGCGGCATATTGCTGGCCATGACGCTGGGGCTGAACGCGATGCGAAATATTGAGGAAGATCAGAAAGCCAGGAGTGAACAATGCGATATATTGGAATGATTTTGGCAGCCTTGCTGCCCTATACTGCCTATGCCGATCCGCTGGATCGCGGCGAGGCCTATACCACCAGACAGGGCCCGCCTGACTGGATGAATGGCGTCGATTTAACCTGGTTGATTGTTGATTACGGTTTGTTTGCAGTGGTGATCATTGCGCTGGGCTGGGTGCTTATGCGCCGGCCGCATCTCTTCGCCGGTTTCGAATCTGCTCTCAAGGCACCCTTTGCTGCGCTACTGGCCGGCGCAGTTCATTTGCCGGTCATCCTGCGCGAGCTGGCGCAGGGCATCGTTGGTTTGATGGTGCTTGCTCTCATCGTGGCCTGGGTGCTGCTCTGTCAGTGGCTGAGCCACATCGGAATGGGAGGCCTTTCCATGGCCGGCCTTGCACTTGAGGCGGTGATTCTGGTGCGCCTGATCAGGGGCGGCGAGCGCGAGCAGCGCATCTGATGCTGCTGCTGACGGCCCATGGCGATAGGATGCATGAAGGATGAGTGTATGAACGATTGGGAACAACGTTATCAGAAAGGCGAAACCGGTTGGGATCGTGGTGCAGCCAGTCCGGCGCTTGCACACTGGCTTGAGGATGAATTGAAAGAGCCGGCGCGCATTCTGATTCCCGGCTGCGGCCGAGGCCACGAGGCGCTTTCATTAGCGGCGCGCGGTTTCGATGTGACGGCCATCGATATCGCCCCATCGGCGG